>JAAYHR010000032.1 GCA_012735275.1 Erysipelothrix sp. | reverse complement strand
GGTTTAAGTGCTGCGATAATTGCTCTTATTCAACAGAATATTGTTATCGAAGTAATAAACCTAGAGCTACTATATCCAAGTATTGCTGGAGTAGTAAAAGCAGATCCAGCCAGATTAATTGGCCAAGTTGTTAGTGGAATCGGTTTTCTTGGTGGTGGGACAATAATTGTCACGAAAAGAAATGTCAGTGGACTTACTACCGCCGCATCAATTTGGTCCGTATCAGCAGTTGGATTAGCTTTAGGAATGGGATATTATGAAATCTCTGTATTCGGTTTTATTTTCATTTACTTGAGTTTGTATATAACTAAAAAGATCCAATCATTACATTACAATAAGAAAATCAATATTGAGTATGTTGGTGGTAAACTGACGGTAGATGAAATTAATGATATCTTTACAAAGATGGGATTACATCTTACACATCTTAGCTATTCGATTAGAATGTTTGGCGATGAAAGAGTGTATTCTAGTATGTTTGAAGTGACGGGTAGCCACTTTGTGGAGTTTCATGAAATCACGGATGCCATGCTACAAAGCAAAACTATAATTAGTGTACGTGAGAATAATTTAGAGTAATTCTATTTATTTACCTGAAAGCGTTGACAATAAATAGAATAGTGTTATTATGAATATATATATTAGGCGTGTGATTAAAAAGCATTAGCCGAGAAGTAACTTTTTTAAGTTACTTTTCGGCTATTTTTTATTTCATAAGCCAGAAGGGAGAATTATATGAGTATTAATAAATTAGCAAAAGACATTCTTGATCAGTTAGGTGGTCAAGAGAATATTAAAGATGCAGAGAACTGCATGACAAGAGTTCGTGTTAATGTAATTGACCTTAACAAAGTCGATATTCAGGGGATTAAAGACGTTGACGGTGTTCTAGGAGTTGTAGATGGTAATGGTAACTACATTCAAATTGTTGTTGGTCCAGGCCGCGTTAGGGACGTAATGGATGTTTATAAAACAATGGGAATTAAACCAACTTCTGATGAAAGCGACGATCGCGAAGATTGGGAAAAGAATAAAGAAAGAATTAAAGGCGGACAAAAAGATAGTCGATTTAAAGACGCATTAAAAACAATTTCAGACATCTTTACACCGATGATTCCAGCATTTATTGCTTCTGGAGTTGCAAATGGTCTTGGTAGATTATTCAAGATTATGATGACAAGTGGAACGATTCCAACTAACCAATTTACTGAAGTTTTCCAGTCTATAATTGTATTAATTGGATCTGGATTCCTAGCTTACCTAGTAATCTTCACAGGTATTAATGCTGCTAAAGAATTTAAATTAAACCCGATGTTAGGGGGAATGATTGGTGCTGCAGCAATCGATAAGAACATTAACGTTATCTCTGACTTAGTAGGATGGTTTAATGAAGCAACGCCAAATGATTCAATCTTATCATCAGGTGCTGGTGGAGTTATTGGTGTTATCTTAGGAGTTTACATATTAGCTAAAATTGAGAAATGGGTACATAAGAAAATGCCAGCTGTGCTAGATATTTCGATGACACCACTTGTTTCAATGTTCTTAGCAATGCCAATATTTGTCTTCCTAATTATGCCAACAACTGGATACTTCTCAGTACTCTTAACTGATTTCCTTGGCTTATTTATTAATTCAACAAATCCAATTGTAACTGGAATAACAGGCTACTTACTTGCAGCATTATTCTTACCACTAGTTTTAGTAGGTTTACATAGAGGATTGACACCAATTTATACTTTACAAATTGAAGGAACTGGATCTACTAGATTATTCCCAGCTGTTGCAATGGCAGGTGCAGGACAAGTAGGGGCTGCAATTGCTCTTTATATTAAAGCTCGTAGAGTTGGAAACAAAAAATTACAGGCAGTTATTGCTGGTGGTCTACCTGCAGGAATCTTAGGCATTGGAGAACCACTTATCTATGGAGTTACACTACCACTTGTTAAACCATTTATTACAGCTGGTTTAGGAGCCGGATTCGGTGGAGCATTTGTAATGGTAATGGGAGTTGCATCAACTGCATTTAGTCCTTCTGGAGTATTAGCAGCAACACATATATTACCGCAATTCATTCTGATCTACTTAACGGGAATTCTAATTTCCTATGTTGCAGCTGCAATAATAACTTATATATTTATTCCTGATTCTTTAGTTGAGTCATACTAATTGATAGAAAACTCTCCTTAGGAGAGTTTCTTTCTACTTTATGTTATTTTATACGACATATTTTGCTAAGATATAGATAATAGAGGTGGTATTTGATGAGACTGACCAATGAACAATTAGCTCATGAAATAATCAAGAATATGGGTGGGGTTAGCAATATTATTAATAATACGACTTGTATGACAAGACTACATTTACGATACAGAAATAGCAAAAAGATTAATCTGGTAGGTCTTAAAAATCTTGATGCTGTTTTTGGAGTTGTAGAAGGTGAGACAATTCAGATTGTTTTTGGTCCAGGCAAAGTAACTAATGTTGGAAATGAAATTTCGAAAATTACTGCAATTCCAATTCAAGAAGAGTCAAGAGTTATTGTAAATGAGGAAAAATCACCAACTAAAAGCTCTAAACTTAAGTTAGTACAGATATTCTTTAAACACTTTGCAAATATTTTCTTACCAATACTTCCAGGAATAGCTGGTGCAGGTATGATTAATGGGATTACAAAAGCGATTAATGTTTATACAGATAATGCTTATATTGATATTTGGTGGTATGCCTTAATTATGACAATGGGTTGGGCATTATTTGCATACCTTCCTATTTTTGTCGGTATGAACGCTGCTAAAGAATTTAAAGGTACACCAATTCTAGGTGGAATTGGAGGTGCTTTATCTGTAATAAGTGCTGAAATGCCCTTATTAAATATCATTGATAATAGCCCAATCATTATTCCGCTAATAAATACATCATATGATTATGCTAGTGGTGGAATCTTTGCTGCTGTTTTAACTGGAATCTTATTTGCTTATATCGAAAGAAGTGTTAGACCTTTAGTACCTGAGACAATCGATATGTTTGTTACTCCACTGATTACTTTAATCTTTGGAGGAATTGTTTCAGTGGTTTTATTCCAATATGTTGGATCAACTTTAACAGATATTCTTTATGTAACATCAGATATTCTATTTAATAAGTTAGGGGTTATTGGTGGATTCATATTGGCGACCATTCAACTACCTTTAGTTTCTATGGGGCTTCATCGAGCATTTGTCCCACTCCACGTAATTTTAAGTGATCCAGCAGGTCAAACACTTGGAGTTAATTACTTACTACCAATCTTAATGGTCGCGGGTGGAGGACAAGTAGGAGCTGCGATAGCACTTTATGTTAGAACTAATAATAAGAAATTAAAGAATGCGATAATGACAACACTACCGGCTGGAATATTAGGGGTTGGTGAACCGCTAATGTACGCTATAACCTTGCCGTTGCTAAGACCATTTATTATGGCTTGTATCGGATCAGGCTTTGGTGGGATTGTGATTGTACTACTAAATGTAGGTGCGATATCCCAAGGAGTATCAGGAATAATGGCACCGCTGATTATGGCTAGTGGATCCAGATTAACATATCTGGTAGGACTACTTACGGCTTACTTCTTTGGATTTCTATTCACCTATATATGGGGATACAAAGAGGAAGATATTGAAGGCATTTTTACAGAAGGAGTGGATTAGATGAAAATTGATTTACACATGCATACTAATTTAAGTGATGGTGAGTTAAGTGTAGAAGAATTATTGAACCGATTAGCGGTCAATAATATTTCACTATTTTCAATCACTGATCACAATCATGCAAAAGCCTATGATTACATAGAAAATAATCGCAATATGATTATCGGGACTGAATTAACTACTTCTTATAAAGGTGTAATTATCGAGATATTAGGATATAAGATTGATCCAAAAGTAATTAATAATTGGTTCGATGATTTCTATTCAGATAAAAATGTCAAAGAAAAAGAAATTGATTTGTTTGAAAATCTTAAAGCGTTAGCGAACAAGTTAGGTTATAAGATTCCACAAGACTTAGTAATGAATGAAATTGTAAAGGGTGAATCTAAAAAAGTTGTCTATTACTACTTGAAAGATAAGTATAAGGATTTTGAGTTTGCAACATATAAAGCATTTTTCAGACAAGCTTTAAGTAATCCTAATAATGATTGGTTTATTAATGAGGGTCAATACTATCCTGATATTAAAACCGTCTTAGACCTAATTCATCAGGCTAATGGTGTAGCTATTCTTGCGCATCCACATGAATATGGTTTAGATAATTTAAATGAACTTTACCAATATTTACAAGATTTAGGAATTGATGGTATCGAATCAGTTCATCCAAGTGCCAGTATGAAACAATCAGTAGAAATAGTTAAATATTGTGAAGACAATAAACTGTTAAGTAGTGGGGGAAGTGATTTTCATCGAGATTCACGTCTAATTCCGCATGGAATTAATGTTCATCCACAATTACTAGCAAGTAGTTGTTTTGATTGGTTGGGTTTAAATACAAGCGAAAAGGAAGTTTCAAATGCGATTGAAATATAAAATAGTTAAAGTACTCAATAACAATAGTTTAATGATTTCTAATGGAGCTGAAGAAGTAATAATAGTAGGAAAAGGTATTGGCTTTAAACGAAGTGTTGATGAAATTATTACGGAAGATATTATTTATGAAAAAGAGTATCTACTTTTAACTGATAAAGATTATAACTTTGTCTCAAAATCACCGAAGGAAATTATTAACAACACAGGTACGATTGTGGATATAGTTGGTCTGGTAGTTGGAAAAGAAATTCCAGAACAATCTGTTCGTGCTTTAACAAATCATATAGCGGCAATGCTAGTTAGATTTGAGAACGATGAGATTTTTCCAAATCCATTCCATCATGAGACAGTTACTTTATATGGTGATAGTTATAATATTGCTGAGGATGTAGCCGATAGAGTCTTTGAAGAAATTAATCTGCGGATACCAGAACCTGAAGTTGATTTCTTAACTTTGTATATTCATGGCATTTTATCAGCTACAGATAAAGAGGACTCAATTCAGAGAAATGCGATAATTAGTGAAGTTAGTGAAGCCTTAGAATATGACTTGAATATTAACATTGATAAATCATCAGTAATGTATGCAAGACTAGTTACACATCTAAAGTTTCTTATTGAAAGAATCTTAAGAAGAGAAACGACAATTAATGTCCCAATGACTAGTGTCCTAAGAGAACAGTTTCCAGAGTACATGAAAATGAGTGAAGTAATTGTGGAAGTTATCGAGAAACATTTACAGATAAAATTGTCCGATGACGAACACACGTTTTTAGCATTACATTTAGCAAGATTAACAATGAGTGATGTAAAAGATTTAGAAAATAATGGGGAGAGATAGCATATGATTATATATAGTCCAATAAAAGGTAAAGTTGTAGCTTTAGAAACAGTTAATGATCCAGTATTTAGTGAAAAAATGATGGGCGAAGGTATTGCGATAATTCCAGAAGATTCCTTGGTACTATCACCAGTATCTGGAACTGTAACTTCGGTATTTCCAACTAAACATGCATTTGGTTTAGAGAGTGAAGACGGTTTAGAACTATTAATCCATATTGGTTTAGACACAGTTAAACTAAATGGAGAGTATTTTGATGCTAAAGTATCACAAGGCGATAAAGTAACTGTCGGAGATGTTTTAGTATCAGTAGACTTTAGTAAAGTATTAGAAGCAGGATATGATATTGTAACTCCTTTAATTATTATTGATCATAAAGGCTTAGATATCACATATTCTAATATGAATGAAAATGTCGATTTTTTAGATGAAGTAATAGTCTTAAAGTAATCAAGTCCAATATAGAAACAATTAATGCATAGAAAAAGCTAAATCCTAGGATTTAGCTTTTTTAGTCGAATTTGAAAATATTTAGTTCAGTGACTGGATCAACACTACGATCGACTTGACCATCGATAATGTCAATGAATATTTCTCCGGTAACTGAGATATATGCTTCGTTTAAATGTCCGCCGAAGGCATGTCCAAGGTCATCTCCTAGCGTAATGTGGAGGTGGACGTATGTTTTATCGTCCATAGTTGAAACATTACCGTTTAAGGCTAATAGTTCGTAGTCGCCTTCAAAATCGTTTGCATAGTATTTCTTTTCTTTGGGTTTAAAGACGCCAATCGTTGCTTTATCGACGGCTCCAATACCAGTTACTACTCCAAGTTTAATGTTTTCTTGCTCGGCAATGTCACTAATTGCTTGGACAATTTCATCGCCAACATCTAGTCTTATTACAACTCTTTTATCAATAATCTTGTATTCCATCCTAACACTCCTTTTTTTCATTATAGCATACAAGTTCTGTCCAATCTTTGCCTATGTTAATTACTGTGTTTTTTGGTATAATACTAAAGGCAAGGAGCTGAAATATTGTGGTAGAAAATCTTAATAAGCAACAGTTAGAAGCTGTAACATCAAATTCTAAATATGTACGAATTGTAGCGGGGGCCGGATCTGGTAAAACGCGCGTACTGACAACTCGGATTGCTTATTTAATAGAAGAGCAAAATGTTTTCCCATATCGTATTTTAGCTATAACTTTTACTAATAAAGCGGCCAATGAGATGAAGGAAAGAATTTCAACTACTTTGGCTGAAAAGGGACTTGGAGTTAATGTCTCTACAATTCATGCTTTGTGTGTAAGAATTCTTCGTGAAGACTCAATTGCTTTAGGTTATCCAAAAAACTTTACAATTATTGATAGTCAAGATCAAAGATCACTTTTAAATGAAGCTTATAAAGCGTTAGATATTGATCGTAAGGAATTTACGCCAGGATCAGTCTTAGCTTATATATCAGGTAATAAAACTGCAGAGGTGGATGTCGAGTATGCCTTCAGTTTAGCTGGTGATAATATGCTTCAAAAACCATTAGCTCAGATGTATGAGTTTTATGTTTCTCGTCTAAAATCTATGTATGCCATGGATTTTGATGATTTATTAGTCTTTACAAAAAATTTATTTAAAGAATACCCAGAAGTTAGAGCTAAATGGCAACGTCGCTACTCACACATTCATGTTGATGAGTTCCAAGACGTTGACAACATTCAGTACGCAATTATTAGATATTTAGTCGGAGCAGATAATCATCTCTATGTAGTTGGTGATCCTGATCAAACTATTTATACATGGCGTGGAGCGAATGTCGATATTATTATGTCATTTGAAAAAGATTTCAAAGATGTACATACAGTTATTTTAAATCAAAACTATCGTTCAACTAATATGATATTAGATGGAGCGAACTCAATTATTATTAATAATAAAAACCGTTTAAAAAAGGAATTGTTTACTGAGAATAAATCGGATAAAAAGATTGTCCATTATTCAGGAGCAGGTCAAGAATATGAAGCCAACTGGATTGCGGAAGAAATTAACGCCCTGATTGATAGAGGAGTTAATTATAAAGAAATCGCAATTCTTTATCGTGCCAACTATTTATCACGTGCTTTAGAAAAAGGTTTATTAGACTATAAGATTCCATATGTTATATATGGAGGAACAAGATTCTATGACCGTCAGGAAGTTAAGGATGCACTATCTTACTTAAGAATGGTTACATCAGGTGATGACTTAGCCTTTACGCGTGTTATTAATAATCCACGTCGTGGGATTGGTAATAAAGGCATGGATAACTTATATGCGCTAAGTTCAAGTCATAACATTACCCTTTATGAAGCTGTAAAAGATTTTGATATTTTAACAGGTAAAGCACGTACTGAATCGAAAAAATTCGTTGAGCTAATTGAAAGAGTTAAATTAATTCCAAGTGAGCAAATTGATGTAATTTTAAACACACTACTAAAAGACAGTGGTTATTTAAAAATGTTAGAAACATCAAAAGAAGATGATCGTTTAGAAAACTTAAAAGAGTTAATGAATGATATCGAAACCTATATGAAGAATAATCCCGAAGGAAGTTTAGAAGAATACATGCAAATTATTTCGCTCTATTCTGATAAGGAACAATATGACACTGGATCTTATGTTCAACTAATGACAATTCATGCGGCTAAGGGCTTGGAGTTTAACTATGTCTTTGTAGCTGGTATGAGTGATGGGGTCTTCCCAAGTGAGCGCTCATTAATGGAAGGTATTGCTGGCTTAGAAGAAGAGCGCCGTTTAGCTTATGTAGCTTATACGCGTGCTAAAGAACAACTATACCTAACCGAATCGGCAGGTTATTCATTTGTTTTAGAAAAGATGCGCTCAACATCACGCTTCATTACTGAAATCGATAGTGATTTTATTGAACGCGTTGGCGCTAAGTTTGAAAACAAAACTAAAGAAACATTCCCAAGACCGAAGAAACCACTAGTAAATAGAATTAAGAAATTAGATACAAGTGGTATCAAGTTAAGGGATGGAGTAAAAATTACCCACACTACTTATGGTGATGGGGTCGTAATTCAAGTTGATAATGGAGTTGCGACAATCGCTTTTATGCATCCACACGGTATTAAAAAACTCGTTGAAGGTCATGAAAGTATTAAATTGAAAGATGGTGTTTAAATGTCAAAAGAGCGAATAGAAGAATTAAGGAAAATCTTAGCTGAGCATGCTTATAAGTATTATGTTCAAGATAAACCTGTCTTATCCGACTATGAGTATGATCAATTATACGCGGAACTAGTCAACTTGGAAAACGAAAATCCAAGTCTTTTTGACGCGAACTCAATAACGCAAAAAGTTGGGGGAGTCATTCTCGATAAATTCAACAAGGTAAAACATGAGCGTGAAATGTATTCATTAAATAACGCCTTCTCAGAAGCAGATCTAAAAACCTTTGATAAAAGAATTAAAGAAGAATATCCAAATGCTGAGTATAATGTTGAGTACAAAATTGACGGTCTAGCGATCGCAATCACTTATGATAATGGTCAGTTTGTCCAAGCAGTCACACGTGGTGATGGTATCTTTGGAGAAGACGTTACTCATAATATTAAAACAATCAAATCACTACCACTGACAATTGATTATCCAAATCACTTAGAAGTCCGTGGTGAAGTAATAATTAATAAAGATGACTTTATTGATATTAATCTTGAAAGAGAAAAAAATGGTGAAGATTTATTTGCCAATGCCCGTAATGCTGCAGCAGGGACTGTTAGACAGTTAGATTCATCAATCGCTGCTAAGCGTAATCTAAATGCCTTCCTCTTCCAAGTTGTCGATCCATTAGATCATGGTTTAACAACACAAGCTGAGACAGTTAAGTTTTTAGACAAACTAGGCTTCAATACTGAAAGTCATGGCCATGTTATGAATGATATTGATGAAGTCTATGCTTATATATTGAAACTCGAAGATAAGATCGCAAGTTTAAACTATGATATTGATGGAATTGTAATCAAAGTTAATTCATTAGCTGAACAAGCTTCTTTAGCCTTTACTTCAAAATATCCTAAGTGGGCAATTGCTTATAAGTTTGCCCCAACAGAAGTATCATCAGTAATTGAAGATATCTTTGTCACAGTGGGAAGAACTGGTAAGGTTACACCAAGTGCGAAAATGAAACCAGTACTTATTGATGGGTCAACGGTAGCTTACGCCCAATTACATAATGAAGATATTATTAAAGAAAAAGATATCCGCATTGGTGATACGGTCATTGTGCGTAAAGCGGGTGAGATAATTCCGGAAGTTGTTAGAGTCGTATTAGAAGATCGTAAGGATCAAAAAGTTTATGAGTTTCCAACAACTTGTCCTGAATGTGGGTCGCACTTAGAAAGACTAAGTGGTGAAGCTCATCATTATTGCTTAAACAATGATTGTCCAGCTCGAATTATTGAATCACTGGCGCACTTCGCAAGCCGTGGAGCTATGAATATTACCGGACTTGGTGAAGCTCGTATTACACTTTTCCACAAGGAAAATATTCTAAACTCAATTGAAGATATTTATGCTTTAGAAGACAAGAAAGATTTACTCTTAAGTATGGAAGGTTTTAAAGAACTTTCTGTTAATAAATTAATTGATTCAATCAATGCTTCAAAAGCAAATGATTTAGAGAAGTTTATTACTGGACTTGGTATTAGACATATTGGCGCTAATGCGGCTAACTCCCTAGCCAACCATTACCAAACAATTGATAAGTTAATGGCTGCGGAAGTAGAAGATTTAGTACTAGTGGAAGACATTGGTCAAATTACGGCCCAATCATTAGCTGACTTTTTTAAGATTGATTCAAATCGAGAGATGATTGAACATTTAAAAGTAAAAGGTTTAAGTATGGTAAGCGCGGAAGTTGAGGTTGATCAAGAATCCCCATATAATGGTAAGACGATTGTAGTGACTGGAACATTCTCTCACTACTCACGTAAAGAAGTTACTGCACTACTGGAGAAACATGGTGCCAAGGTTACTTCATCAGTCTCAAAGAATACTGATCTATTAGTATTTGGTGAGAATGCAGGATCTAAATATACAAAAGCAGAAAGTCTCGGCATCAGACTATTAAGTGAAGATGACTTTATTAAGGAGTTAAATAATTATGAAGAAAATAATTAGTCTTATAATTCTGGCTATATTCATCGTAGGTTGCGGTAATACAGAAGTTGATGATAATGATATTCTAGTAATCAATACTGATTCATCATCATATGACCATGTCGTTCCTTATGAAAACTCATATAATCGCTTCTTCCATTCGAGTAAAGATTATAAAGAAATCGGCCAAGGATTAGTAGAAATATCTAAAGATTACTTTCCAACGGATGAATATGATTTAAAAGAGGGAATAGTTATTCGTAATTATAATGATGACTATCACCCATTAGTAAAACTACGTGAATCAACTAATAACCCTTATGGATTAAATCCAGAAGGCAGTTTAAAGTTAAAAGTTAATGAGACAACTGAAGTTTCGGGTCCATTCTTAGTTTCTGATATCTACGAGATTGATTTTGTAGCTAAAGAAGAAAAGAATGAACTAGCAGGTGTTTCCCTAGCCCTAGTATTAAATAAAACAATTTTTGATGAAAATGGTAGTCCCATTCTAGTTGATGATAAAGTTCTGTACAGCTTTGGAACAGAAGTGGCCGGACCAAAACTAGAATCTTATTTAAGAAAGAAACCAGAGTTAGCAAACATACCAATCGTTATTACGATCTTTGTAAGTGATGTTGGCAATCAAAGTGTACCTGGCAATTTTATTGCGGAAGCACAGTATCAAAACCGTCAAGGTCAATTTAAAGCGATTAGTCACAAGTGGGCAATTTTCCCAACACCGAGTGGTCGATTGATTGATGGTTATGTTGATGAGCAAATATCTAAGTTAAAACGTTCAGTTAATGAAATCTTAGCGGAAGATATTGGAATTGTTGCTTATGGAGAATTTAAAGATAATCAGTTAGTTAGATTAAATATTGATGTTAGTGTTCAAACAAAAACATATACGGAAATATTAGCATTAACGAATTATATCGCTCAAGCGATTAAAAATATGGAAATGACAGCTTCAATTAGAGTTGAAATGAGTTCAATGAGCGATACCTTAGCGGTAATTGTAAAAGGATTAAACTCAACCAGTATTGAAATTATTATGATGTAGGAGGAAATATGAATATAAATGAAATAGCAAATAGAATTTTTCTAAATTTTAATGAGGAAGAATCTAAAAAAGTTGAAAATGAAATTGAAATATTGAATAAGGAAATAGCCGTCCTCAATGATATTAATACTGATGATGTTTTAGCGATGGATATGCCATTTGAACTTAATGAAAATACATTAAGATTAGATGAAGCAGGGCCTGTCCTAACGGTTGAAGAATTATTAGCTAATGCACCAGATGCAAGTGAAAACTATGTAAGAATTGTGAAGGTGGTTGGCTAATGGATAATTATAATGCAATTGTAAGTGAATGTTTAATTAAAGATGAAAGTAAATCAGGTAAGCTTGATAACTTAAAGTTTGCGATTAAAGATAATATTTCAACAAAGGGTGTTAAAACTACAGGATCAAGTAAAATTTTAGAAAATTACGTTCCGGTTTTTAATGCGACAGTAATTGATGATATTGTAAATGCCGGTGGCGAGATTATTGCTAAAGCGGCTTTAGATGAATTAGGTATGGGTGGCTATGGCACTACGGCAGCAACTGGCCCAGTCTTAAATCCTTTAGATACAACAAGAGTTGCAGGTGGATCAAGTGCGGGCTCAGCAGCATTAGTTGCAAGTGGTTATGTGCATGCATCACTTGGAACTGATACAGGCGATTCAATGCGTATTCCAGCATCATACACGGGTATTGTGGGATTTAAACCAACATATGGTCGTATCTCACGCTTTGGAGTAATCCCTTATGCAGCATCATTAGATCATGTTGGAATCTTTGCTAAAGATGTTAAAACAACTGCGACAATCTTAGAAGTAATTGCTGGTTATGATGAAAATGATCAAACATCATCGTATAAAGCAGTCGAAGATTATGCAAGTTTAGATGCATCACTAGCTGGCGTAAAGGTTGGAATTATTGATAATGTTATTGAACATATTAGTAATGAAGATATCTTAACTGCCTTCAATAACTTAATGAGTAAGTTAGTTGAAAATGATGTTCAAGTTGAAAACATTCAACTCAATCAAGATTTATTTAAAGCATTACCAACAGTCTATAAAGTATTGACTAATGCTGAAGCTTTCTCAAACCATTCTAATCTAAACGGTGTTCCATTTGGTAATCGCCAACCGGGTGATAACTTAAATGAAATCATGTTAGAAACACGTACTAAAGGTTTAGGTTACCAAGTTAGAGCGCGTCACTTAGTTGGAGCATATGCTTTAATGGAAGAAAACTATGAAGGAATTTATCAAAAGTCGAAAAAAGTTAGAAGATTAATCGTCGAGGATTTAAATGATCAGTTAGCTAAGGTCGATTTCTTAATCGCACCGTCAGCATCAAGAATTGCGCCAAAACAAGATGAAGATTTCTATGCAAGTTCAACTTATGCTGATAACTATATGGTTATGGATAACTTCTCAGGTCATCCGGGAATTGTTTTACCACTAGGTAAATCAGATGGTATGCCATTTGGTTTATATGTATCATCAAAAGCATTCAATGAAAAACAACTTTTAACATTATCAAATTTAATTCAAGAAATTGTAGGTGAAATTTAATGAACTATGAAGTTATTATTGGTTTAGAATTACATACTGAACTTAAAACAAAAACTAAAATGTTTTCTAGTGCGCCAATTACATATGGTGCAGAAGCAAATACAGGTGTTTCAATTGTTGATATGGCTTATCCTGGTGTCTTACCAAGTGTAAACAGTCAGGCATTAGTCTTATCAACACGCGCTTGTCTTGGTTTAAATATGGAGATTGATCAGTTAGTTAAGTTTGATCGTAAAAACTATTTTTACTCAGATCTAACTAAAGGTTACCAAATTACTCAACAGTACTTTCCAATTGGATCAAATGGTCATATTACTTTAGATTCAAATAAAGTAATTAGAATTAATCGTCTCCATATGGAAGAAGATACTGCTAAGCAAACACACGTTGGTGAATATACTTTAATTGACTATAATCGTGCTGGAAATCCATTAGTGGAAATTGTCTCAGAAGCAGATATCAGTTCAGCTGATGAAGCCGTTGAGTTTGTTGAAAAAGTTGCCTCAATCTTAAAATATTTAGAAGTATCTAATGTCAAGATGGAAGAAGGATCACTAAGATGTGATGTTAATATCTCACTTAGACCTTATGGCTTTAAAGACTTTGGTAACAAAGTTGAAATTAAAAACATTAACTCATTAAATAATATTGCTAAATCGATTGAATTTGAAATTACACGTCAATCTGATATATTAAATGCAGGTCAGTTAGTTGAAGAAGAAACTCGTCGTTATGATGAAGCTTCATTTACAACAATTACAATGCGTAAGAAAGATGATTCAGTTGATTACCGTTATATGCGTGATGCAAATATCTTACCAATCAGAATCAGTGATGAGCAATTAGAAACAATTAAAACTACTTTACCTGAACTTGCTGATGCTCGTTTAGCGCGTTACTTAGCTAATGGCATTAAAGAGTATGATGCTCAAGTATTAGTTAATAATAAAGAGTTATCTGATTACTTTGAGTTAGTTATTCAAGATACTGACTTATACCAAGTCGCAGCAAACTGGCTTAATGGTGAAGTATTAGCTTATTTAAATAAAGAGAATATGGATATTGTTGATATAAAATTAGTTCCTAAAGAATTAGCAGTTTTAATTAACTCAATTAATGATGGAAAAATATCAGGTAAGCAAGCTAAGATTGTTTTTGAAGAAATCGTCTTAGGTAAAGAAACATTAGCGGTTATTAAAGATAAGAACTTAGAAGTAATATCATCAGATGATGCAATCTTAGTCTTTATTAAAGATGCTATTAGCAAGAATCCACAATCTGTTGAAGATTACCGTGCGGGCCGTGACCGTGCACTTGGCTTTATTATGGGGCAAGTTATGAAACTATCGGGTGGTAAAGTTGATCCGAAGAAAACTTCGATCCTAATAAAACAAGAATTGGATAATATGCTATAATATTCTTATTATGCATTGCATAATGGAGGTAAAAATGACAAATAAAAATACTAAAAAAAGTAAAAATAAAATATTAAGTTCCAAAAAAACGACAGTAATTCTATCGTCAATCATACTATTACCATTCCTAATCTTTGGTTTTATTCTAATTAGAGATAAAATGGGAACAGGTACACCAGTAATTGGTTCAAGAAATGATCATCAGTTAGAACACAAAATCACTGAAGAACAATTAAAAGCAGTTGAAGAATTAGTTAAAATCGATGATGTCAAATCATCTAAAGTAACACTAAAAGCTTCAACATTAAGAGTCTACTTAGAAGTTTCAGCAGAAATGTCAAAAGAACAGTTGGCAAAAGTAGGAGAGGCAATTTACAAACAAGTAATTGAAGTAATCCCAATTGACCCATACTTTACAAACACTGAAAACAATAAACAATATGATTTAGAAGTACATACTTATAATGATGTTGAAGATAAGACTGGTGATGATTTTGTTTACTATGAAATTATTAGAACTGGTTCAATGGAAGATACAAACTACGCTTTCTTAACTGATGCGAAAGATCCAGAATTTAAAGAAGAAGTTCTTGAGTTAATGGAAAAACTTGCAGAAGAAAGAGAAGCTGAAAAATCAGCTAAAGAAGCTGAAAAAGAAGCAGAAGCAGAAACAGAGGAAGATGAAGGTGGGGAATAATCATTCCACACCTTTTTCTCTAGGTCAAATTATAAAGAGAATTGAATGTATTGATATCTCAAACTTAGGTTATGGCGTCTTTAAACATCAAGGAATTACCATCTTTGCACAAAATGCCTTAGTCGGTGAAGAAGTTGATTTAAAGATATATGATATTAAGAAGAAGTTTCTATTAGCAACTATCACTAAATACTACAACAAGTCAGAAAGTCGTTTAGAAAATGTTCCAAAGAACAATCTAAATGCAAACCGATATATTAATTACGCTTATCAAACACAAGTTGAAATAAAAGAAAAGCAAATGAGTAAGTTATTTAATCAAGATGTAAAACTTATCCAAGCCTACAATCTTTATAACTATCGAAATAAGAGCGAGTTTTTCTATGCAAACAATAAGTTAAATATGCTAGATGAGTTTAATAATTATAAAGCTATTAAATCTTGTATCTTATCTAATGATAAAATCAATCAGGTTCTACCTTATATTGAGGAAGCACTAAACAATAATCAAAAAGCAAAGATCTCAAGTGTCATCATTAGATACTCGAAATATCAAGATGCCTTAATGCTAATCTTTGTCTCTGATCGCATCAATAAGTATCAAACTAAAATTGCCCAGGAAATAGTCGGTGCAAATGATAAAGTAAAATCTGTAATATTAAACTATGGACCATCCAAAAACTATCTCTTCAATAATGATGAAATTGTAATATATGGCGATGACTATATAATGGATTCTATGTTCAATAAAGAGTTCAAAATTACCAGTAAGTCTTTCTATCAGATAAATGAAGAACAAACGAAAAAACTCTATCAAACAATAATCGACTTTGGTGAGTTTAAAGATAATGATAATATCGCAGACCTATATTGTGGTGTTGGAACGATTGGAATTATTCTATCAGACTATGTTAAATCAGTTGTTGGAGTTGAAGTTGTCGCTGATGCTGTAAGAGCGGCTAAGGACAATATCGAACTCAATGATATAAGCAACTATCAAGTATTTGAACACGACTTAGATCAAGATTTAAGCATCCTAGAAGGCATCAATACAGTAGTTGTTGATCCACCAAGAAATGGACTTTCAAAATTATTAATTGAAAATATAGCTAAGAGTCAAGTCAAGAATGTAATCTATGTCTCATGTAATCCTTACACACAAAAACGTGACTTAGATATCTTCACTCAACTAGGGTTCAAGTTAGATAAAGTTAGTGCGGTAGACATGTTTATTAATACTCATCACGTTGAGTGCGTGGTATTGATGTCACGCAATATATAGTGATTTGCAAAAGTGAACAATCAATATATTGGGTATTGCTCATTTAATAAACATAAATTGCCTACTTATCATCAGCGCTAAATTGTGATAAAATTAGGCTAATTAAAAATGTAGAGGTG
>JAAYHR010000031.1 GCA_012735275.1 Erysipelothrix sp. | reverse complement strand
TTGGCGGAAAAGGAGGGATTTGAACCCTCGCGCCGGTCACCCGACCTATGCCCTTAGCAGGGGCACCTCTTCACCACTTGAGTACTTTTCCAACTCTCTTATTAGCGCCTATATAATATAACATAGACATAGCCGTAATGCAAGGAAAACATGCCCTTTTGACTAGATTAAAATTAAAAATGTTTGATTATCATGATTGTTTTAGTCTTGGTGACTTTAAATCAGTAATCAAACATTTTAATGCTTATTTTATGATAAATCCTTGAGCAGTTAGGGCTACTTTAGCACGGTGTAGTGCATCATTATCCCCTTCGATAATAACTGCTTTGTCTTTTAAGGAAACACGATAGACGACACCGCTATATGCAAGTGCATTTTCTATCTCTGAAATATTTTCTTCAGTTAAGTTTTCTAACAGTATAATCTTACTCATTATCTAATAGCTGCCTCTAGTGCAATTTCCATCATGTTATTGAATGACTCTTGACGTTCTTGTGCAGAAGTCTTTTCATTTGTAACAAATGAATCTGAGATCGTTAATAAGCATGCTGCTTGTTTGTTTAAAACATTAGCATTGTGGAATAGTGCAAATGATTCCATTTCAACACAACGTGAACCAGTTTCTTTGAAAATATCTTTCCAGTAGTCTGCTTCAACATCACGGTAGAATACGTCACTTGAATGAATTGTTCCTAGTGCGATTTCTTTTGAAATGTCTTTTGCTGCTGCCTTGATTTTATCGTTTAATTCTTTTGTAGCAGGTAGTGTAGTTCTTTCTTCTTTGTTTTGAACAAATGCGTATGATGAATCTGAATAAGCATCTTCAGCTAGAATAACATCATAAACATTTAAATCACCATCGTATGATCCTGCAGATCCGATACGAATAATTGCTTCAACGCCATATTGGCTATATAGTTCGTATGAGTAAATACCGATACTTGGCATTCCCATTCCTGATCCCATAACTGAGACTTTGTGTCCCTTGTATGTTCCTGTGTATCCGAACATGTTTCTAACATTGTTGAATTGTGTAACGTCTTCTAAGTAAGTTTCTGCTACGTATTTTGCTCTTAATGGATCTCCAGGCATAAGAACTACCTTTGCGATTTGTCCATCTAATGCTTCTATATGTGGTGTTGCCATAATTTATACTCTCCTTTTTTTATAGTCCTAGTATTAGTTTCGCACAAACGAAATATACTAGTAATGATGATATATCCATTAGGTTTGTAACTAATGGTGCTGCCATTGCTGCGGGATCTTGTTTAAGTTTAAGTGCCACAATCGGTAGTAGTCCACCTAGGACATTTCCAATGTAAATTGAAATTACAGTTGATAGTGAAATACTTAAGACAATATCTAGCAATATTGCAGGTGGTAAAACAATCAATCTAATGAATGTTGCAAGTCCCATGATAATACATAAATAAAATGAAACAGCTGATTCCTTCATAAATATCTTTAAGGTATCTTTAATTGAAAGACCATCGACTGCGATCCCCCTTACTACCATGACAGTAGCCTGATTAGCTGCGTTACCTGATGTTCCCATTGTCATTGGAATAAAGGCTGCCAAGACCGGAACAAGTGCTAACTCCATTGAGAAGTAGTCTAAGACTAACTCAGTAAAGAAAGCCGTAACCATAATAATCATTAACCAAGGAATCCTGGCCTTAGCCATTTCTAAGATACTCGTATCAACATATGAGCCATCAACTTTTGTAATACCTGCCATGGAGTGAACATCATGTGTGACTTCTTGCTCCATAACATCAATAATATCATCTATAGTAATTATACCAATAATTTGCTGGTTATTGTCAACAACCGGTATAACGTGGAGATCATACTTTTGCATTAACTCTAAAACATCAGTTTGATCATCATCAACATTGACAGATATTAGTGAAGTTTCCATTTTATCAATTACATGATCTTCTGCTTGGCCAAATAATAAATCTTTTAACTTAATCTTACCAGTTAGTAAGTGGTTATCATCTAGGACATAACAGTCGGTAATAATTTCCGCAACTCTCCCTTGGCGTTTAACTTTATCAAGTGCCACGGTAAATGAATCATTTTCTAATAGTTCAATATAATCAATTGTCATAATTGAACCAGCAGTTTCAGGTGCATATTTTAATAGTTTTTTAATATCTAACTGAATATTAATATCAACGTTTTCTAATAAGTAATTGACACGGCTATTAGGTAAATCTTGTAGGACTTCAATGATATCGTCCGTAAAGAGATTTTCTAGTAACTTTTCAATTGCTGGCTTTTCAACACTATTAAACATTTCAATTTTAATATCGTCGCTTAAGTTAGCAAAGACATCGGCTGAAATACTCTTTGGTGTATTAATTAAGATGTTGATTAAGTCTTCAATCGTTAACTCTTCAATTGCTTCAACAATTGAGAAACTATTATATTCATCTAATAATAGTAATAGTTGTTCATAGTTTTGACTTCTAACTAGTGATAGTACACGTTCTTTATTTAACATTAGATACTACCTCCTAAAATTAATGTCGCTAGTGTAAAGTAAATAATTAGCGAGATTGAGTCAGAAATTGTAGTAATAAGTGGTGACGCCATAACCGCTGGATCTTGGTTAAAGCTTAGTGCTACTAGTGGTAGTAGTCCACCAATTATTTTTGAAATAATTACGACAAAGAAGACTGTTAGTGATACAACAAATGCAAGTGGCGCATCACCAGCATTTATTGAGAAGAACATAATACGAATAAAGTTTCCGGCAAATAGGAAGGCACCTGCAATTAAGGAGACACCAAACTCTTTGTATAGTACTTGTTTATAGAATGTCTTATCAACTTTATCGACTGCAATACCACGTACAACCATTGCTAAGGACTGTGAGCCGGCATCTCCAGCTGTATCCATTAATAGTGGTACAAAGATCATTAAACTTGGTAGTGCCGTTAATAAGTCGTCATAGCCCGTAATAATCCATGATGATATCGTATATGCGACCGTTAGAATTAATAACCATCCAACTCGCTTAGTTGCGATTAATTTGGCTGGCGTATCGAGGTAGCCCCCTTTTATCCAGGAAATACCACCCATCTTGTGGATATCTTCGGTTGCTTCATCTTCAACAACGTCAATAATATCATCGGCAGATAAGAGCCCAACTAAACGATTGATATTATCAACGACTGGTAGAAATGAAAAGTCGTATTTAGAAAATTCTTTTGCAACATCTTCTTGATGATCAAAAGCATTTACACTAATAACGTCGGTTGTCATAATGTTTTCTAATAGTTCTAAGTCGGGTGCAAATAAAATATCACGAACTGATACAATTCCTTCTAGAATTCCATCACGATCAGTAATATAGTAGATGTCCATAAACTCAGCTAGACCTTCATGTTCTTTAATAACTTGCGCAGCATTTAAAACGTTAATATACTTACCCATTTCAATATAGTCTTTTGACATAATTGATCCGGCAGAATATTTTGGATAGCCTAGTAGCTCATATATTTGTTTACGGCGTTCAAGTTCAGTAAAGGATAGAATTTCTTTCACATTAGTTAGTGGTAATTGTGAGATAAATTCAATGACATCATCTGTATAAACATGGTCTAATAAATCAGATAGTTCTTTACTTGTTAATAGGTCTTTGATTCTATTTCGCGTATTAAGTGATAAGTAAGAAAATAGTTCTCCTAAATACTGTAGATCAAAATGTTTAAATAAATATACAATTTGACTTATATCTAAACTTTCTACATACTCCGCAATATCAACAATATTATGTTCGTGACATAGTACAGTTAGTTGTTCAAAGTTTGCTTGCATTAGTAAATCTTCAAATTGTGCTAATTCCATCTAATCACCCTTCTTTTTTATTATGGCAATCCCATCGCCAATATCATCATAAAATGTTACTTCAAAGCGCTCATCGTTTGCGATTGCTTCGCGGAAATGAATTATTTTCTCAATTAATTGGCGAACGCGTCTTTTTACTTTTAAGGCTTTTAAATCTGTTTCATAGACTAAGCCATACATTCCTAAGTTATCGACAATCACAATCCCGCCATTGTTTAGGTTTGGATAAAACTTATTTAACATGGCTTCATAGCGTGACTTAGCTAAGTCTAAGAAAATCATATCGAATTTATCATTTGTTTCAAACTCAAGTGCATCTGCTAAGTGAATTTGAATTTGTGATTGCTTAGCTAATTTATCGATATTATTTACGGCTTCATGGTATCGCTCTTCATCTTTTTCAATTGTAACTATTTTAATATTGTCATGGATATTTGACATCATGATAGCTGAGTAGCCAATTGCTGATCCGAGCTCTAAGATATCATTTACTTTGTATTTTTCTATTTGTTTTATTAAGAAGTCTAATCCTTCTTGGTTAATAATAGGAACACGGTGTTTCTTGGCATATTCCTCTATTGATTTAATCATATAATCACCTTAATAATTATAACATTATATAGTACTTCCTCAAAGTTGATAGCAAATAAAAACTGCCTAGAAGATATTATCCTCTAGACAGTTTGAATTCTTATATAAGTTCGATTAACGCTTTTGGTGCGTTGTCGCCTCTTCTACTTGAAGTTTTGATTATTCTTGTGTAACCACCATTACGCTCAGCATATTGTGGTCCTACTTCATCAAATAACTTTTGTAATGCAGTTTGTTCACTACCAGCAACAGTTACGTTCATAACGTATTTAGCTGCTTCACGGCGTGAGTGTAAGTCACCTTTTTTAGCAAATGTGATTAATTTTTCAACCATTTTGCTTACTTCTTTAGCTCTTGTTTCAGTTGTAGTAATACGACCGTAAACAATTACGTCAGTAGCAAGATTTCTTAACATTAAGTTACGATGATCAGTTTTTCTTCCTAATTTTCTATGACCCATTGTCCTTATCCTCCTTCACTAATCCGCTTGTCTAAAGCTTAAACCAAGCTCTTCGACTTTATCTTTAACTTCTTTGAATGACTTTTTACCTAAGTTTCTAACTTTCATTAACTCGTCTTCTGTTTTATGAACTAATTCTTCAACAGTTTGGATGCTTGCTCTTTTTAAACAGTTATATGATCTAACTGATAAATCTAAGTCTTCTAACATCATTAATGATAGTCTGTTTACTTCTTCTTGTTCAGGTTCTGCAATTACAGACTCTAAATTTTCAGTAATTTTATCAACTTCTAATAAAAGCGCAAAGTGATCTACAAGAATCTTACTCGCTAATGCAATTGATTCTTGTGGAGTGATTGAACCGTTAGTAAATACTTCCATTGTTAAACGGTCGTAATTAGCATCTTGGCCAACACGTGTTTGTTCAACTTCGTATGATACGCGTTCAATTGGTGTATAGATTGAATCAGTATAGATTGTTCCGATACCTTGTGTTGAACTTGAGAAAATATTTTTATTTTCATCAGCTGACACATAGCCACGGCCATTCTTAACCATTAATTCCATATCCAATTTCCCATCGTCTTCTAAAGTAGCAATTACTAATTCAGGATTTAGTATCTCAACTCCGGTAGGACATTCAATATCAGCAGCAGTAACTTTACCGCCACCTTTTTTATTGATACGTAAGCTATATTCTTCATCATCAGAAACTTTGATAATTAGATCTTTAAGACCTAAAGCAATAGTCGTGATGTCTTCTTTGATTCCAGGGATTGCTTGATACTCATGAAAGAATCCTTCGATTTTTACTGAGTATACAGCTGCTCCTGGTAATGAAGACAATAATACACGTCTTAATGCATTTCCGATTGTTGTCCCAAAACCTCGTTCGAGAGGTTCAATAATAAACTTGCCATAGTTACTATCTTCGACAAGTTCATCAATTTTAAAATCTGCAAATTCAAATTTTTCCATTGTAAAACCTCCTCTTTATAATTAACCGCGTGGTCTTTTTGGTGGGCGGCATCCATTATGAGGAACTGGAGTCTTATCGTGGATAATAGAAATTTCTAATCCAGCTGTTTGTAGTGCTCTTAGAGCTGACTCACGTCCTGGTCCTGGGCCTTTAACATTAACTGAAATGTTTTTCATTCCTGATTCAACTGCTGCTTGTCCAGCCGCTTCCCCAGTTAACTGAGCAGCGAATGGTGTAGATTTTCTAGAACCTTTAAATCCTAGAGCTCCAGCACTTGACCAAGCTATTGCGTTACCACTCTCATCAGTGATAGTAACGATAGTGTTGTTAAACGTTGAATGAATATGAGCAATTCCGTTAACGACATTACGTTTTACACGACGTTTACGTGTTACATTTTTCTTATTTTTTGACATCTGTTTTACCTCCTACCGTTATTTTTTAGCTTTTCCTGTTACTAACTTCTTAGGACCCTTACGAGTTCTAGCGTTATTTTTTGTATTTTGTCCTCTTACTGGTAATTTACGACGGTGTCTAATACCACGTCTAGAACCAATTTCCATTAAACGTTTAATGTTTAATGTAGTTTCTCTTCTTAAATCACCCTCAACTGGAATTGAATCAATAACTTCACGAATTGAGTTTACTTGATCTTCAGTTAAATCTACAACTTTAGTGTTGTGATCGATACCTAAGTCAGTTAAAATTTTCTCAGATGTTACTCTTCCAATACCATAAATGTATGTTAATGATATAACTACTCGTTTATTACGAGGTATATCTATTCCTGCAATTCTTGCCATTTATTTCCTCCTAGTTTCCTTGTCTTTGCTTATGTTTAGGGTTCTCACAAATAACCATTACACGACCTTTACGTCTAATGACACGGCATTTATCGCACATCGG
>JAAYHR010000030.1 GCA_012735275.1 Erysipelothrix sp. | reverse complement strand
TTTTTCAATGGCACGAATATTACGACCTTCACGTCCAATAATACGACCTTTCATTTCTTCATTTGGTAATTGTACGACAGATACCGTACGATCTTGTGCTTCTTCTTGAGCACTACCTTGAATTGCTAATCCAATAATATTTCTAGCGACAGCTTGAGCTTTTGATTTTGCGTCTTCTTCTTGATCACGCATAAATTCATATATTTCACCTGCCATGCTATCTTTTACTTTTGCTAAGATTTCTTCCTTAGCTTCTGCTTCACTTAAATTTGAAATTCTTTCTAATTCTAAATCTTTTTCTGCTATTTTTTTAATTACTTCATTTTCTAAACTATCTAGTTTTTCGATTTTATCGGTAATTTCTTTTGTTTTACGATCATTATTTTTTTCTTTATCAGAAAGTGACTGATCACGGATATTTAAATTCTTTTCTCTATCCAATGTTATTTGCTCTTGACTATCAAGATCTTTTTTACGAGTTTCTAATACTTCCTCAACTTGGAGTCTATACTCAGCAATATCTTTTCTTCCTTCAATTTTTGCCTCTTTTAATAATTCTTCCGCTCGATCTCGAGCATCTTCGACAATATCTAATGCGCTATTGCGGGCTTTCTCTTGTTTACTTTTGACAATCATGTTCATAAGTACAAGCCCGATTAACATACCAACAATACCTGCTAATCCTAGATAGAAAATCATAACTTCACTCATTATGGTTCCCCTTTTCTAGTGAGTACTATTACTCTTATATATAGTACAAGATTTTAGGAAAATTAACAACTAAAACTGACCCACAAGCATTTAAAAGCAAAGAAGTTAGCTTATTCGCTAACTTCTTCATCTTGATTCTTATTATTTAATTTGTCTTTTATTTGATCATGGATTTCAGTATATAATTCAGGATTTGTTTCCAAAAAGATACGAACTGCTTCGCGTCCTTGTCCAATACGATCCTCTTTATATGAATACCAAGAACCTGCTTTATCAATAATGTCATATTCAACACCTAGATCGATAACTTCACCAATTCTTGAAATACCTTTACCATAATGAATTTCTACTTGTGCCGTTCTAAATGGTGGCGCAACTTTGTTTTTAACAATTCTAACATTAGTTTTGTTACCAAAGATTTCTTGGCCTTCTTTTAGAGCTTCACTTCGTCTAATATCAACACGAACTGATGAGTAGAATTTAAGTGCACGTCCACCTGAAGTAGTTTCCGGGTTTCCAAACATAACACCAATTTTTTCTCTTAACTGGTTAATAAAGATAATTGTTGTTTCACTACGGTTCATAACCCCAGCTAATTTACGCATTGCTTTTGACATCATACGTGCTTGTGTACCAACAGTAGCATCAGACATTTCACCATCTAATTCTGCTTGTGGAACTAAAGCTGCGACCGAGTCAATAACTACTAAGTCAACTGCTTGCGAACGAACTAACATGTCAGCAATTTCTAAAGCTTGTTCACCAGAGTCTGGTTGTGACAGAATAAGTTCATCAATATTAACACCAAGTGCTTTGGCATATTGTGGATCAACAGCATGTTCAGCGTCAATAAAAGCAGCACGCCCGCCATCTTTCTTTTGGACTTCCGCAATCGCATGTAGTGCTAAAGTTGTTTTACCTGATGATTCTGGACCATAAATTTCAATAATTCGACCTTTTGGATATCCACCAACACCTAAAGCTTGGTCAATTAAAAGTGAACCACTAGAAATTACGTCAACGTCAACATTTGCACGATCTCCTAATTTCATGACTGATCCCTTACCAAATTGCTTTTCAATTTGTTTCAGCGTATCTTCTAAAATTTTATCTTCTTTTGCCATTCTAATCACCTTTCTTAGTTAATAGTTCAATAATTCTATCTTTAGTAATTTCTACTATTTCTTGTCTAATTTCATTACGACTACCTTTAAGCTGATCATAGTAAATATGATAGCGATTATAAATCTTAATGCATGTATAGATGGAACCTACTGGTTTACCTTCTAACTTACTTGGACCAGCATTGCCTGAGAAACTGACTATTACATCAGCTGGGATTAATTCAAAGGTTCCACCAGCCATCAACTTAACTATTTCGGCGGATATAACCCCATATTTTTCAATATCTTCTAAACTTATTTTTAAAACACTCTCTTTGATACTATTCGCATATGTAATAAAACTTCCTAAATAAACTGATGACGCTTTATCAACCGCAACAAGTTCACTGGCAAATAACCCGCCAGTAATACTTTCGGCGGAAGCAATGGTTAAACCATTTTTAGCTAAAAGTTTTATAAGTTTCTTCATTACATTGTCTCTAAGATAATTTCTTTTGCTGATTGGAAATACGAATATCCACTGACTAAACTAACTAATGTGGAGAACCAAATTAGAAAGTCGGTTACTGGAAGTCCAATAAATGCAAAAGGCATATTGTTTAATAGTACTAAGACGATCGTTACCATTTGCGATACGGTTTTAATTTTACCAAGAATTCCCGCTGAGACCACGACACCTTTACTTGATGACATCATACGGATACCATCAACAACTGTATCACGCCAAATCATTAGTAATACTGCAACTAATGGAACAGCACCTTGATAAGCTAAGATAATCAGTAAACTGTTCACCAGTAATTTATCGGCAATTGGATCAAGAAACTTTCCAAATGTTGTGATTTGTTGATTCTTTCTTGCTAAATAGCCATCAAGAAAATCCGTGAATGACGCAATTATAAATATAACTAAGACGATTATATTCTTTAATGATAGGAAAACTCCATTAAATAAATATGTCGGCATGTTTATTTGAAATTGAGCATATGGAAAAATTTCAATTAGGACGATTAATGGTATTAATAAGATCCTAAAGATTGTTAATTTGTTTGGTGTGTTCATTTTTCAGCTCGCTTACCTAGTGTATAAATTAAGTTTGTACCACCCAATGATTCTGCAACACTTGGGTCTAAATCTATTTTTTCATCATCGATTAAGAATTCATTCCCAGCCATAACGCCATATCTAACTGATATAACATCGCCTTCTTTAAAGGGAATCTCTTCACCGTTCATTACATAGAAGTCTGTTAAAATTAATTCTTCATTTGCTACAAAGACTTTATTAGTTACATCTTTTTGCGGTAGAGTAATTACTTGATTGTTAATTGCAATTTGTACCCATGTATCACGTGTAAACTTAGTTTCAAATGTTGTTGTCTCATCCCAGTTATTAATTGTTAGTGAATTCGTTGTATCAAAGATGATTTCAATTTTTTCTTTTTCAATAACTTCTGGAATTTCTTCCTCTTCTTCATCGCCTCCAGGCAGTACTACCGGTGGTTTTACTTCTGGTGTTTCTGCTGGTTTATTTAATATATTCGCTACGACTGAATAAATTAAGAACAAAGCGATTAAAGCAACAATTGAGATTAAAGAGATAAAAGTCCAATCTACATTTTTTGCTTTTTTGATGCGATTACTACCTAAGTTGGTATTAACTGTTTTTTTGCTAATCTTTTCATTTATTTCTGCTAATTTATCTTGTTCAATAATACTAATAGTTTGTGTATACTCTAATGTTATATTACCTATTTCATCATCGATGTCTTCAATATCTTCACCTAAAGCCATCATATATGATTTAATGTAGTACTTTAAGTATGTTAAATCATCACGAAAATAATCAACATTACCTTCCTCAATGTTAGATATAATGTTGATGTTCATTTTTGTTATTTCTGAAATATCAGTAATAGATTTGTTTTGGTTTATTCGACTTGCTTTTAAAGTCTCTCCTAATTCCTTCATATTACCTCCTAATAAAAATTGTAATGACATTCTGTAAGCCATGTTCTGTACCTTGCGGTGACAACCATTTATCTACCTAATAATAAATTATTAAGTTCTGACATTTACTTGAATTCGTTATGTCAAATGCCCCTACCAATTTTGGGTTTCTCGCTTGTGGGGTTTACCTCGTTCCACCTATACTGTTTCCAGTACAATCGTCTCTATGGCACTTTTATAGAATACTCCATAGTATAAACCTTAGGATTCTTCCGCCGTCAGTAAAAACTGCTAAGACTTATTTTTTCGTCTTACACAAACACTACAATCATCTCAGATTGTGCGAGCATGGACTTTCCTCTAGTTTCCCAGCGATTGTCCGAATGTCATTCAATTAATCTTACTTGTTTAAAATTATTTCTTCTAGTCTAGCTAGTCTTTTCAAAATATCTAAATTGCCAGTATCAGGTTGTTCTTCACTTTTCGATACTTTGGCTTTTAATTCGATAATCTCAGCCTCTAGTGTCGCAACTTCATACTGTAATTTACGATTTTCATCTGAAATCTTGTTTATAACTGTTTCAGCTATTTGATAGTCTTTAATGATTAGATCAAGAAAGGCATCAACTGCTTCAGGTGCATAACCTTTAAAATCGATCGAAAAATTCTTTTCAAATATCTTTTCAGCACTTAACTTCAAATATTCATTCAAAGTGTCCACCTCCATAATTTGCAATTTATCTTTGTTATTATACCAAAATTATTAATATATATAAACACCTAAACTAAATAATACATTATTAGCCTACTTCTCACAAGAACTATTGTTTTTATCGGACAATTTAATAATTATACACTTAAAAGACTATGTATAATTGATTATTCACTTTATTACAGAAATGTTATATGTAAGTAAAAGGCTATACTAGTCATTAACGAGAAAATTAGATATAATAGATAAGGTGATATAATGATAAAATATCCAAGTGGTATGAAAAAAAGTGTAAATAATAGTTCTATAAAGCAAACTACTAGTAATCGTGGATTGGGACTTGAAAAAGATATTAATGCGACAAATCAGTATTATCTTGATTTGGACATTGCTCTTATTCATAAGAAACCAACGCCAATACAAGTCGTTGATGTCAGGTATCCTAATCGATCCAAGGCAGAAATAACCAGAGCTTATTACACTAAACCGTCTACTACGGATTATAATGGAATATATCGAAATCGTGCAATTGATTTTGAAGCGAAACAAACGAACTCAGAGACTTCATTTGTCCTCGCCCTAATTCACGATCACCAAATTGTCCATTTACAAAAAGTGATAAAGCATGGAGGCATTGCCTTCGTAATTATCCGCTTTAGTAAATTTGATGAAACTTATTATGTCGAAGCCCAAAAGATCATTGATATCTACTATGGTGTCAAACGATCAATACCTTATAGATGGTTTCAAGAGAATGCACATTTAATTCCATTCTCACTAACACCACCTATCCACTACTTAAAAGTAGTCGACCTAATATATTTTGAAGGAGAGTAACATGAAAGATAATAAAGAAAATAAGGATAATAGTAATTTAGAGGAGACGATCATCTTTGAATCAATTAAAGATGAAAAAGATACAGTAGAGATTCCAACTTTTACTGGACTTGATACAACTAAATTACATAAACAAATAGATCCCAATTTAGAAAATGACGATGATATTCTAATCGACAATTCTAAAGAAAATTTAAAAGCTGCTGAAGAGGAATTAAACTCACTATACAATCAGCAAACTAATGGCAATAACAATGGAAATGGAGACGATCCAAAAATGGCCAAAAAGAAAAATGGAAAATATAGCCGCCTAGAGAAATTAAATATCTTTCTAGCTTCAATATTAACCTTAATGATCATTGGATTTATCGGAGCTGGATTTGTATGGACTTACTTAAACTCTGGTATTCAAGACCTAGATATTGATGCATTAAGTAATAAAAAGAACTCAGTACTATATGATAAGAACAAAGAAGAATTCTTTGACTTATCACTTTACTCAGAAGATGGTACTTCACATAAGGATATTCCTTATATGGAAATGGATCAAAACGTAATTGATGCCTTTATCTCAATTGAAGATGCTCGTTTCTTCAAACATACTGGATTCGATATCCCAAGATTTACTGCAGCTATTGCTGTAAACTTGAAAACTTTCGATTTCTCACAAGGTGGATCTACATTAACGATGCAGTTAATTAAGACATCACACTTAAGTGCCGATAAAGATGTTAAACGTAAAGCCCAAGAAATTACGCTATCTAGAGAAGTTGAAAAAATATTAACTAAAGATGAAATCTTTGAATATTATGTAAATAAAATTAACTATGGAGCAGGAAACTCACGTGGACTTGAAAATGCCGCAATCTTCTACTTCAATAAGTCAGCGACCGAATTAAATATTTCAGAAGCTGCCCTATTAGCGGGAGTTGTTAATGCACCAAATGCATACAGCCCATTAAAAGATTTAGAAACTGCTAAAAGACGTAGAAATATTGTTATCGATCAAATGGAATACCATGGCTACATCGATAAAGAAGAAGCTGAATTAGCTAAAGCAATTAAGATTGAAAACCAATTAACTGATGAAGCATCGAAAACAGTTACTACTGCAGATAATCCATATATTGATTATGTCAGTGCTGTAATTGATGAAATCTATGAAACTATGGGAATCGATATTATCGCAACTCCGATGGAAGTATATACATTCATGGATCCAAAAGTTCAGACAGATATATCTAGAATTCAAAATGAAGAAACATTTACTTACCCAGATAAGATTATGCAATCAGCAATTGTTACTGGTGATAATGAGACTGGTCAAGTAATTGGTATTGGAGCTGGTCGAAACAGTCAGCTTGTTAAAGGATTTAACCGTGCAACTGACATGTGGCAACAGCCAGGGTCAGTTACAAAACCACTACTATCATATGCCCTAGCATTTGAACACTTAGGTTGGGCAACATCACATGTTGTTGAAGATAGACCAGTTCAATATGCCGGTACTGATAAGATCTTAGGTAATGCCGATGGTCGCTACCGTGGTGAAGTTAATCTAAAAGAAGCAGTCGCAAGATCTTTAAATACACCTGCTTACTTAGCATTAATGAACGTTGAAAATAAGATTGGTAAACGAGCAGTTGCTCAATACCTAAATGAATCATTAGGTTTCTCAAAAGTAACTGAAGAAACATATGATACACAACACGCTATCGGAGGATCAACATCACTTGTTTCACCAATGGAATTATTTGGAGCACAAGCGGTTATGATGAATGGTGGTTATTATACAAAACCACATACAGTTGATTATGTTATTACCTCAGATGGTGAAAAGATAGAAGATCTATTCGATTATCCAAGAACAAAAGTAATTTCAGAAGAAACTGCATTCTTAGTTTCAGAACTAGAAGCAAATAACGTTACATCAGGTATTATTAACCGTATGGAAGTATTAGGTGGAAGACCATATAAAGTTTACGCAAAAACTGGTACAACTGACTATGGAGTACACGGATTACCTTACGGAATTCCAGAAGGTGCTGGTAAAGACCAATGGATGATGGCATCATCAAAAGAATTTACATCAGTTGTTTGGATGGGATTCGATAAGCCAATTAAGGGTGAAGATACTTACTGGACTAACGCTAAGTACAATGCTAACCCATTAGGTAGAATGAACATCCTATTACTAAACTCACTACATGCTAATAAAGCAAATCCTGGTAATGTTACAAGACCATCAGGAGTCAGTGATATAACACACGTACTAAGTACATTCCCATACGCTAACCCAATTAAAGATCTTGATAGTAAATACATTACATCAGGACTAATCAATTCTAAATACAAGAACTTAGTTAATTTAGATGCTGGTGGCGTAACACTAGAAAAATTAGATGGCTTTAAAGCAGAACTTAAAGCTGAAGGATTCTCAAAGAACTTAACATTAGAATGGGCAGAGTACCCTGAAGGTGGAGCAGTTAAACCAGAAACATACGACATTTCCTTAGGTAATGTTAAAGCAACTGGTAAGCGATTATTCGATATCTCATGGATCTTTGGACCAGTTCAATATGAAGCAGAAGTAAGAGTAGATGGATTAGTTCTTGATACAATAACTTCCGAAGACTTCAAAGTAACTAAGACATTAGACATTCCAAATGATGCTGAAGTAAAAGTTTGTGGATACTATAAGAACAATAAAGACAAAGGTGCTGAAACATGTGTAACAGTAACTAACCCACAGATCGATCAAGCAATTGACATTCCAGCATTCAACAATATGGGTGATGTTAATAAGTTCATCACTGATAACAAACTAAGTAAAGATAACTTTAAAGAAGAAACTGTAGAAACAAACGATATCAATATGAAAGATAAATTCGTAGTTACATACAACAATCAAGTTGTATCAGGCTCAGCTTATAAAGAGAGTGATCTAAAGAATATGGTATTCAAAGTTACAACTTACAAGTATGTTAAACCAGAAGAAAAACCTGAAGGAAAGCCTGATGGTAAAAAAGAAAATACACCACAACCTTAAAGGTGAAGAACACTTGCAAAAGTGTTCTTTTTTTGTGTTTAGGCAAATAAAAAACTGCTCGAAGGCAGTTATTAATCTTTTAGTATTTCAGCTTTGTGTTTAGTAAAGTATTTACACTCGCTTTGTAGTGGGCATGTTTTACAGTTTGGCTTGATTGCTTTACATGTATAACGACCAAAGAGTATTAGCGAATGATGGGCTTGTGACCATCTCTCTTTTGGAAATGCGCGCATTAAGCGTTTTTCTGTTTCTACTACATTATATGATTCGCGGACTATCTTGAGTCGTTTTGAGACACGCTCAACATGTGTATCGACTGCGATTGCGGGAATCTTGAAGTGTTCTGAAACCACGACGTTTGCTGTTTTTCTTCCAATCCCTGAAAGGGTAATTAGGTCTTCAACATTATCTGGAATTTTACCATCAAAGTTATCAATAACTTGATTAGCAAATGCAATAATGTTTTTTGCTTTTGAACGATATAGTCCGATTGTATTTAAATGTTTTTCAACATCTTTCACATCAGCCTTAGCTAAAGTTTCAACATCAGAATATTTGGCAAATAAATCTCCGGTAACTTTATTTACGGAAATATCTGTTGATTGTGCGGATAGGATTACCGCAATGGTTAGCTCATATAAGTTTGAGAAATTTAGTTCTGTTTCAGCATTTGGATATAGTTTTTCAATCTCATTAAGTATTCTTACTGATCTATTCAAGGCGATTGTTTTCCAAGATTCTATTGATATAGTTTAAATCTAATTTGTTCATTATCGAAGCACTTCTTAAAGCATCAATAATTTCATCATCAGAATATACTTTTGTCCATTCATTAATTCTCACTAACTCTTTTTGACTAAAGATACGAGAGAATTCATCTTCAAATATTTTAAAGATATCAGTCATCTCTATTGGTCCAACTTCTTTTAATGAGAATAAGTTATCCACAGAGAAGTTAACTTGAGTACCATCCACTACAATCTCTAAGTAACGTTTACCTGCTAATCTCGTCACAATATCATCAATAAATTTAACATCTAAATTTGTTAATTTTTTTATACTCTCAATTGATACTTGGCTTTGTTCTTCTTGTAAAAGCAGAATTGATAAAGAAACGACTAATTCATCATTAGTTAAACCTAGTTTTTCTATATTACTTAGGACATATCTTATTTTATCGAAATACACTTTATTAGCTAAATCAATCATTTACTATCCCCTTTCTAAATTTTAATACTAACTCATTGGTTTTTACTGAATACAAATATTCATATTTATCATCATAAACAGCATAGACTAATTCATCTTCATGTATTGCATAAGCAAAACTAATATCATCGGCTAAATTATGTTTAGCACGCAGAGCTTCAAAATCTAGATTATCTAGGCTTTCTGTTAATAAAAGTTTACCTTGATCATTAAAAACATAGAGGTCATTGGCATCACTTGCTGTGTAGTATGCCTGATCGTAAAAGTAGCGACTTTCAAACTCAACTTCTTTATCATTTAGAAGTTCAAATTGTTCAACAATCTTATTTACTTTATTTACTTCGATCATTTGTGGAGACTTAAAAAAATAATAATAGTTAAAAAAAGCAAGAAATCCAATTAAGAGGATTATTGCCGCTGTTAACATCATACTTTTATAATTCTTTTTATGCATAGCTACCACCTTTTATATTATAGCATGAATTATGACTTGCTAAAATAATTCTCAAAACAAAAAAACAGTGTTTCCACTGTTAATTTGCGACAATATTTACAATTCTATTTTTAACAACAATTACTTTTCTAACTGTTAATCCTTCAAGATGTTTTGCTACATTTTCATTCGCAAAGGCTGCTTCTTCAACAACTTCATCTTGCTCATCAACCGCAACAGTAATTCTTGCTCTTAACTTACCATTAACTTGAACGACAATTTCAACTTCTGATTTAACTAAGTAAGATTCATCATAAGTTGGCCATTCATTATAAGTAATTGTACCTTCTCCACCTAAAATAATGAATAATTCTTCACTAATATGTGGAGCAAATGGTGAAAGTAGTTTAACGAAGTTTTGTGCATATTCAATAAAGACTGAATCTTGCTTATAACACTCATTAATGAAGACCATCATTTGAGCAATTGCGGTATTAAAGCGCATATGTTCTAAGTCTTCAGTTACTTTCTTAACTGTTTGATGATAAACAACATCTAAGTTTCCATCATTAGTATCTGATAATTTAGTCTTATCATTTAATAAACGATAAACACGGTCTAACCATTTACGACTTGCTTCAACACCTTGATCATTCCAAGGTAGTGATGATTCTAAAGGTCCCATGAACATTAAGAATAGTCTTAATGAGTCAGCTCCAAATTCATCAATTAAATCGTTTGGATTAATAACGTTTCCACGAGATTTAGACATCTTCTCACCATCAGCTGCCCCAATCATACCTTGATGGAATAACTTTTGAAATGGCTCAAGTGTATCTACGACACCAATATCATAGAGAACTTTATGCCAGAAACGAGCATATAATAAGTGTAAGACTGAGTGCTCTGCCCCGCCAACATATAGATCAACTGGCAGCCATTTTGATAATAACTTTGGATCACCGATTTCCATTTCATTATGTGGATCGATATATCTTAAGTAGTACCAGCATGAACCAGCCCACTGTGGCATTGTATTAGTTTCTCTAACTGCTTTTTTACCATCTATTTCAACATTTAACCACTCTTTAATGTTACCTAGTGGTGAGTGTCCATCTGGTGATGGGTGGAAGTCTTCTGTTTCAGGAAGTTCTAATGGTAGTTCATCTAAAGTTAGGGTACGCATTGTTCCATCTTCAAAGTGAACGATTGGAATTGGCTCTCCCCAGTATCTTTGACGTGAGAATAACCAGTCACGTAAACGATAGTTAACTTTTGAATTACCAATATTATTTGCTTCTAAGTATTCAATCATTTTTTCTGTAGCATCAGCTTGATTTAATCCATCTAAGAAGTCTGAATTAATATGAATACCATCGTTAACAAAGGCACCTTCAGAAATATCACCTTCAAGAACTGGGATAATTTCTAAGTCATATTTTTTCGCAAACTCATAGTCACGCTCATCATGTGCCGGTACTGCCATAATTGCTCCCGAACCGTATGATGATAGAACATAATCAGCTATGTAAATCGGTATTTCCTTGCCGTTAACCGGGTTAATAGCATAGGCACCTGTAAAGACACCTGTTTTGTTTTTATTAAGGTCTGTACGCTCTAAATCACTCTTAGTTGAGACTGCTTTCGCATACTCTTCAACAGCTGGACGCATTTCATCAGAAACTATATCCATAACAAATGGATGCTCAGGCGCTAAGACAGAATAAGTTGCTCCAAATAAAGTATCAGCACGAGTAGTAAAGACAGTAAACTCTTTATTCGTATCTTTAATCTTAAAGACAACTTCTGCCCCAACTGATTTACCAATCCAGTTTCTTTGCATTTCTTTAGTTGATTCAGGCCAATCTAGTAATTCTAAGTCTTCAAGTAAACGATCAGCATACTTAGTTATTTTTAGTACCCATTGACGCATATTGACACGGTAAACAGGATGATTACCACGCTCACTTAAACCATTGATTACTTCCTCATTAGCTAAAACTGTTCCTAGTGCTGGACACCAGTTAACTGGCATATTCGCAACATAAGCTAAATCTTTCTCATAAAGTTTAGTGAAAATCCATTGTGTCCATTTATAGTACTTTGGATCAGTTGTTGAAATCTCACGATCCCAATCATATGAAAAACCTAATGATTGAAGTTGATCTCTAAAGACACCAATATTTTTCTCAGTAAATTCTTCCGGGTGATTCCCTGTATCAATCGCATATTGTTCAGCTGGCAGTCCAAATGCATCCCATCCCATTGGATGAAGAACATTCTTATTCTGCATACGTTTCATACGTGCTAAAACGTCAGTTGCTGTATAACCTAATGGGTGTCCAACATGTAGACCTTCCCCACTTGGATATGGAAACATATCCAAAATATAATACTTTTCTCTATCCATGTCAGTAACATCAGTTTTAAAAGTCTTATTATTTAACCAATATTGCTGCCACTTCTTCTCTATATTTTTATGATCGAATTTCATATTTCCTCCTTAAAATAAAAAAAAACGTCTCCATAGGACGCTTACACGTGTTACCACCTAAGTTCATAATTAAAAAATTATGCTCTCAAAACTATAACGCGTCACCGGATTTTCATCAGCTCCAAAGTAAGTTCACTAACTTCTATGATTGACTTCCACCATCCGTCAACTCTCTATCCATAGTCGAATAATTACTACTCTTCTTCATCACTTACAATTATTCTACCATATCCCATTAAGATTAGAAAGAAAAAAGTTACACAAAGTGTAACTTTTCAATAATCAACTAGGTTAAAATAATGAATAAAGAAGAAATTTAGCAAAGGAATTGTTGATTATATATTATGTTCTTCCTAAAACTGTGGATAAAGGAAGTAGTGATATCTATCACCTGCTTATATAATAACGCATAATGAAAACTATGTCAATACTTTTACATGTTATTTGTAAATCTTTACATGTAATGAAACATTTACATTATAAAATGACTTGGAAAATTAAAAGTGCATCCTCACTTGAAGATGCACCAATTAAATATTAATTACTTTTTACTATAAACGTCGGCTTCTGATAATGGTAGTTCATGCCCATAAGCAATCCTTACTTTACTCTTATCAGTATCTAGTCCTGGCATCTTCATTCCTTCTGGGAATACAAACATCAGATAACCTGTCATATATCCTTTTTGACGTGTTGGTCTTGAGTATCCGTAGACCTTATCAAAACTAACG
>JAAYHR010000029.1 GCA_012735275.1 Erysipelothrix sp. | reverse complement strand
TTTACTCTTATCAGTATCTAGTCCTGGCATCTTCATTCCTTCTGGGAATACAAACATCAGATAACCTGTCATATATCCTTTTTGACGTGTTGGTCTTGAGTATCCGTAGACCTTATCAAAACTAACGTCTTCAAAAAATTCTTCATCAAGGTCAGTTCTTATTCCATCTTTACCGATAACAATAACTTCTCCAGCGGGATTTGCATATTCGCCTTATAAAACACTGAAGTCATTTTTTACTAAAGCATCAGCAACACTAACTGGATCTTTCGTACTACCACATGCAGCTATAATGAATGCCAATATTAATAATATTAATACTTTTTTAATATTATTTTTTATAAGCAGCTCCTTTACTATATTATACATTAGTAAAAATAAGTATGTTTACAAAAAGAAAAAAGACGCTGATTATTATAGTCGCGTCTTTTAAATAGTTATACGTTAAAGGGATAGAATTATGTTAAACCATATAAATAGGGATATTTATCAGGGATTTGATTTAACAATGCTCTGTAAGTCCTTATCTAACTTACACATAAATTATAACAAGCAATATACGAGAAATTGTCGTACAATAATCTATTTTTAAATTGTTTTATCTTTGATAGCCTTATTTTTATTATTAGTAAAGATAATAATTATTAATAAAAAGAAACTAGCTGCAATCCAGTTAATCGGATTAGATAGACTATTATTAAAAGGTCGATAAGTCATGGCACCAAGTCCATAATATAAACCATCTAGATCTCTAAGTGCAACAATAAAATCATTAATAATTAGTACTAACCAAACGACGGATACTGATAGTAAAGCTATGTTCATTTTTGATGGTTGTGATTTCTGCTTAATGACTTTGATGACTATTAGTGCAATTAGTGTTATTCCAATTAAACTAACTTTTAGATAGTAGCCATTTTCCATTAAGTATCTAGTTGTTGGATAGTCCATTTCAAAATACATATAACCAAAAGGTTCTAAAACATATGTGATTGTTAGTAAAAATAAAATTACGTGTAAAATAATATTCAATAGATTTGTCTTCTTCATAATATCCTCTGCTCAATACTATCATTCTACCAAATTTTTGCTAAGTTTGGGTAAAGAAAAAAGACGCTGATTATTATAGTCGCGTCTTTTCATTAGTTTTACGTTAAAGGGATAGAATTATGTTAAACCATATAAATAGGGATATTTATCAGGGATTTGATTTAACAATGCTCTGTAAGTCCTTATCTAACTTACACATAAATTATAACAAGTAATTTACGAGAAATTATCGTTATTATGTAGAAAAATCTACTTTTGCAAGTAGATTAGAAGTTAGGTTTACTTAAGATTCCTCTTTCGGTAATAACTTTGTCCATGCGGACATCATGTGGTTCAATTGGTATTAATATATAATTTTGTTCTGTAAATGCTAATCCAATAATTTCCCCTTTGAAGTCTGCTAGGTAGCGGTCATAATAACCTTTACCCATTCCCATACGGTTACAGTATTTATCATAACCAAGCATAGGTACAATAATAACTTCAATATCATCTTTTTCAACTTTGTTGACTGCTGGCGGTTCTAAGATACCAACATATCCTTCTTTTAATTGTTTTACATTTGTAAATGAGTAAAACTCGATTTCATCTTCTGTCACACTTGCTGAGATTGTTTCATAGTTCTCAAGAAAGTATGGAAGAAAATCTAGAGTAATTACTTCATCATTTAAGTTAATGTAGAAAGCAATATTCTTTTTTCCTTTTAGTAATGGAATTAATTGCTCCATTATTCTTTCACTTTTTTCTAATCTTTTCTTATAAGTCATACGGGCTCTTTGTTCTGTTAAGACTTGGCGTACTTTATATTTATCCAATTGAACCCTCCATTTCTAATTTCATAAGTTGGTTAAGTTCAACTGCATATTCCATTGGTAGCTCACGTGTAAATGGTTCAATGAATCCCATAATGATTAATTCAGTAGCTTCTTCTTCCTCAAGTCCACGACTCATTAGGTAGAATAATTGCTCTTCTGATATTTTCGAAACTGATGCTTCATGCTCAATGTATGAAGAGTTATTTTTAACGACATTATCTGGAATCGTATCACTTGATGATTCTGGATCCATTAATAATGTATCACATTCAATTTTTGATCTTGAGTAAGCAGCATTTTCGCCCATGTAAATTTTCCCACGGTATGATGCTTCTCCACCACGACGACCAATTGATTTAGCAATGATTGTCGATGATGTATGTGGTGCCAGGTGAATCATCTTAGCACCTGAATCTTGAATTTGATCGTCTGATGCAACCGCTATTGCGATTGTTAATCCACGCGCATATTCACCTTTTAAAATACATGATGGATATTTCATGTTAATTGATGATCCAATATTTCCATCAATCCACTCCATTACTGCATGTGCTTCAACATGGGCACGTTTCGTAACTAAGTTTAAAATGTTACTTGACCAGTTTTGTACTGTTGAGTAACGGCACTTACCGCCTTCTAAGACAACTATTTCAACGACTGCTGCATGCAGTGAGTCATTTGAATAGATTGGTGCTGTACATCCCTCAACATAGTTAACTTCAGCCCCTTCATCAACAATGATTAAGGTTCTTTCAAACTGCCCCATACGTTCAGTATTAATTCTGAAGTATGATTGCAGTGGTTTTTCTAATTTAACGCCTTTTGGTACGTAGATAAATGATCCACCTGACCAAACTGCCCCATTTAATGCTGAAAACTTATTGTCATTATATGGTACAACTGAGTCAAAATACTTTTTAAAGATTTCTGGATGTTCTCTTAGTGCTGTATCAGTATCTAAGAAGATTACTCCTTTATCTTCAACTTCTTTTAACATTGAAGAGTAGACTACTTCTGAGTCATACTGAGTTGCGACACCTGCTAAAAAGGCACGCTCATCTTCAGGTATCCCTAGTTTTTCAAAAGTATCTTTAATTGTTTGTGGAACATCATCCCAAGACTTCTCAACACGATCACTTGGTCTTACATAGTATGTGTAATCGTCAAAGTTAACGTGATCTAAGCGTGGGCCCCAATCTTGTAAAGGTTGAGCTTTAAAATGCTCATAAGCCTTAAGTCTAAATTCCAACATCCATTTAGGTTCATTTTTAATGGCACTAATTTCTCTAACTACTTCTGCCGTTAAACCCTTACCAGTATTAAATACTGATGTATCTTCATCTTGAAATCCATATTTATAATCACCTTGTGGTAATAGTTTTTCATCATGACTACTCATCTTTATTCCTACTTTCATCTATTATCATTTGTGCTGCTTCCCATCCAATAGTAGCGCACTTAATTCTATTTGCTTGTTTTGATACATTAGAAAAAACAATCGCGCTCTCTAAGATATCCTCATCGTAATTATCTTCAAAAATCATTTTATTATATTCATTAACGATTATTTCAGCTTCATCTAAGGACTTCCCCTTTAATAATTCACTCATAATCGAAGTTGAAGCAGTGGAAATTGTACATGCGATTCCATCAAATCTTACATCTTCAATAACATTATCTTTAACAATCATTTGAACTTTAATATCGTCGATACAAGACTCACTATCCATATGTTTCTCAATATACTCACCATCATCAAGTAAACTATGATTACGTGGATACTCATAATGATCCATAATCATCTGACGAGTAAACATTGGATTTTTCAACATGTCTTTCATATTCCCTCACTCCTTAAACAAATATATTTATAGTTTTCTCCAAAGTAGTTTGACTAACTACTTCAACAAAACGGTCAACTTCTTCAAAAGTATTGTAGAAGTAAACACTAGCACGAACCGTATCATTAGCCTTAATTACATTGTTAAGTAATTTTGAACAATGATGACCTGATCGAACTTGAATCCCTTGTGTGTCTAAATAAGTTGATACATCTTGTGAGAAGATTCCTTTAATATTAAAGGCGACAATCCCACTTGTTGAGTTAGGATTATAGATCTCAACATTATCAAGCTTACTCATTTCTTCAATAAAATAATTAACTAAGTCTTGTTCATAAGCAATTAGCTTAGCAAAGTCTTGTTCATTTAAATATTTTATCGCAGCCCCAAAGCCTAGTATTGCTTCAATTGGTGGTGTTCCATTTTCAAACTTATATGGAGGTTTCTTATATGATAAACTTCCATCTTGCGTGTAGCGAGAATTTGATCCTCCACCTTGGAAAAATGGTTGCAGTTTATCGAGAATGCTATATTTTGCATAAATAACTCCAACACCAGTTGGTGCTAACATCTTATGCCCGGAAAAAGCTAGAAAATCAACATCTAAATCTTTAACATCAACTAAGTTATGCGCAACTGACTGAGCACCATCACAAACGATAATAGCACCATAGTCATGAGTAACTTTCGCAATTTCTTTAATTGGAAGCACATTACCTAAGACATTAGTCATAGCTGCTAAAGAAACAACTTTTACCTTATCATGCATAGCTGCTTTAAAGTTTTCTAGTGAGAGATCGCCATATTGATCTAATTCAACATATTCAATACTTGCTCCAACTAGTTCAGCAACTTTAAACCAAGGAAGAATATTTGATGCATGTTCGGCTAAGGAAGTTAAGATCACATCACCAGCTTTTAAATACTGTAGTCCATATGAAAAGGCAATTGTATTTAATGATTCTGTTGCACCAGAAGTAAAGATTACTTCATTCTTATCAGCATTAATAAAGTCAGCAATTAAAGATCGAACTTCTTCAACCTTTTGCTCAACACTATAAGCCTTTAAATAATCACCACGGCCGACATTATAGGAATAGTTATTATAATACTCGAGCACTGCGTCAATTACGACGTGTGGTTTAAATGTTGTGGCTGCATTGTCGAAATAGATTTCACGATCATTTAACATCGGGAAATCTTTTCTAGTTTGATTTATTTTTTGTCGATCGAACATATTTCATCAACCTTATCGGCAATTAACTCTTGAACATGAACTCTTAGTTTTTCATCTTCAATCGCTCTTGCTATTGGAAGTAGATATCCACTCATTAATAGTGATGTAGCTTCCATTTCGCTTAGTCCACGTGATTGCATGTAGTATAGTTGCATTTCATCAACTTGACCAACAGTTGCAGCATGGCTAGCTTCGACATCATTTTCATAAATTAATAATTGTGGAATAACTTGTGTTTTTTGGTTTTCCGATAAAGTTAAAATTTTTGAATCTTGGTGAGCTTTTGAGCCAACTGCATCTTCAAATATTTTCCCAGTTACATCAAGGAAGAATTCTCCACCATCAGTAACAATTCCATAATTATTTAAGTTTGATGTTGTATATTTTTCTAAGTGGTTAGCAATGAATGTTTGACGCTTGTTCGATGCAGTAATACTTGCACCTTCAACTAGGACTTCAGATCCTTGGCGAAGATTAGCAATGGCACTTCTAACTAATGATCCATCTGATAATTCACCATAGATAATATTTAAATTAGCATCGCGTCCAACTTCATAGTGTTCACTTACTTCAGCATTATGCACGCCTTCATTCCAAAAGATAATTCGTGCTTGAACATTATCTAAAATATGAAAGTTAAAGTTTACTTTTGAAGCATCCTTTAAATTAAAAAATAATAAGCCACTAGCATCAATTGTAATATCATAATTAGCACTTTCAGCTATTTCTAAAGATTTACTTTCTAATTGTGTAAATACAAGCTTTTCACTAAGCATTTCTTTTCACCGAGTTTGCACAGTTTTCTAAGATAACTGGTTCTTTAACTTCTTTTTCTTCAATGATATTAATACCTAATTCAGAAGCAATGATTTCATAACCTTCACTATCGATACGATCTGCTAATGTTTTATCACCAGTTAAAACAATTTTACCGTTCATTAAAACGTTAACGTTTGTTGGTTGAACTAGATCATAGAATCTTCCGTAGTGAGAAATTACTAATAATCCAACATTAGATTCTGCTTGTGCTTTTGTAATTGATTCACCAACGATTCGTAATGCATCGATATCTAAACCTGAGTCAATCTCATCTAAAAGCGCAAATTTTGGATTTAATAAACGCATTTGCATAATTTCATTACGTTTTTTCTCTCCACCTGAGAATCCTTCGTTTAAGTAACGGTGTGCTAATTCAGGATCCATTTCTAACTCATTTGTATATTTATCCATTTCCTTAATGAATTTGAATAAATCAATTGGAGTGTCTCGGTGAGCATTAATTGCCGCTCTTAAAAAGTCGCTATTTAAAACGCCAGGAACTTCTTGTGGATATTGCATACCTAAAAATAATCCAGCTTTTGAACGTTCGGCTGTCGACATTTCTAAAACGTCTTCTCCATCTAAGCTAATACTACCTTTTGTAACGATATATTTAGGATGCCCCATAATTGCCGCAAGCAATGTTGACTTCCCATGACCATTAGGCCCCATAAGTGCATGAACTTCGTTAGAATCAACAACTAAGTCAACACCTTTTAAGATTTCTTTCCCACTTATCTCAACATGTAAGTTTTCTATTATTAATTTTGACATTATACCAAAACCTTTCATTGTATTCGGCATATATTATATCATATTAATCACAAAATTATTCTAATAGTATTTTATAATTTCACAATAAAGCACAATAAAACCACAAATTTAATATATGATGTCTAATGGCAATGATAATTGCATTCTATTATGTAATAGAATATAATAAGTAAGCATATTTAGGAGGAAAGAATATGGATTATAAAGAAATATTGAAAAAGTATTGGTTCGCAATCGTTATTGGATTCGCCCTAACGTTCGGGCTTATTTATTTTATAAGTGATACACTTAAGAACCAGGTCAACGGTTTAAAAAATGCCGACGGTCAAGATGTTGTCTTCTCATATAATGAAGAGCAATATACTGCTGATCAGTTATACGATGAAGTTTATGAAACTTTAGGAATTGGTGCTGTACTACCAGTCTTTGAATTAGAAGTTTATAAAGACTCAACAGAAATTACAAAAGCAATGCAGTCAGACGCTAAAACACAAGCTGATCTAATTGTTGCTAACCTAAAATCACAAGTTGGTGAAAACTGGAAAGAAGCATTAGATACAATCTTGATTCAACAAGGTTATTTAACTAGCACTGGTGAAAAAGGATTAGAAGAATACTTACTAATCGAATTAAGCCGTGAAGCAGTTGAACGTGCATACATTTTAGACAATAAAGAATTATACGAAAAATACATGAGTGAAGAGTCACCAAGACTTGTCAGTCATATTCTTGTTAAAATGGCAGATGCCGACAATCCAACTGAAGAAGAAACCGCAAAACTTGAAGCAGTTAAAAAAGCTTTAGGTGAAACAGGCGCAGTCTTCTCAGATGTAGCAAGTGAATACTCAGATGATGGTTCAAAAGAAAACGGTGGATCATTAGGAATGGTTACAAAAACTTCTAACGAGCAATTTGTACCTGAATTTAGAGATTTAACTTATACAATTGGAACTGGCGAAACTACTGAATGGTTCAAAACTGATTATGGTTACCATATTATTAGAATTGACGCGACTACAATTGAAGAATTTATGGAATTAGATAACTATGATATTTTCAACGCAATCTTTGAAGAAAATCCAAAATTAAGATTAGATATTACTTGGGATCAAATCCAAGCACAAAAAATCACATTTGGTGATGACGAAACTTTAAACAAAGAGATTAAAGAACACTACACAGGAAAAGGAGAATAATAATGAAAAAAATTACAAGAATCTTAATAATTACACTAGTATCATTATTAGTCTTAACTGGATGTTCAAAATCAAACATCTCACAAGTTTCTGATGCTGATAAAAATATCGCAACAATCAAAGAAGAAAACCTAACTAAAGGTGATATCTACGAATTCATCAAATTAAAGTATGGAACAACAATCATTACTTCAACCTTAGTTGATATGCAGTTAGAACAATATGTTGAACTAACTGACGAAGATATGACAGCAGCTAAAAAGACACTTGAAGAAACAAAAGAAAACTTCAAAGATAAATTTGAAGAAATCTTAGAAGCTTCAGGCTATAAAGATGAAGCAGATTACTTAGAAAGATTTATTTTAAAGAATCTTAAGCACCAAAAGATGTTAGCTAAGTACTTTGATGAAAACTACGAATCGATTATCGAAACATTATCAACAATGAAAGTTAGAACTTTGAAAGCTGACAACAAAGCAAAAGCCGAAGAAGCATTAGAAAAACTACAAGCAATTGAAGAATTAGATGCTGATGGATTTGTCGAAGTTGCAAGTGAATATGTAGCAGAAGCTGACAAAGAAAAAGTTGTTGCAGATGCAATTATCGAACATGTTTACCAAGGCCGTGACAAAGATACATACTTAAACACGAAACTTGTTGATGCTAAACCAGGATTATATAATGAAGTAATTGCTGCAGATGGCGGCTTCGTTGTACTATTCTTTGAAGAAGTAGAAAAAGAAGCAGATGCTGATGCAATCTTAGCTTCAATCTCATCTAATGAAAAATTAGCTGAACAAATTAACAAAGCAATGTATGCTAATTATAGTCAAGTAGGTAAATTTGAAATTCATGACAAACAACTATTTGATCAATTTAAGGATAACAATCCTTTCTTACCTTCAAAATAATCAATATTAATCAGAACTGCTAATTGCAGTTCTTTTTTTATCCAAATAAATTTTGATATAATATTTAAAAGGAGCGATAATATGTGCATTTTTTGTAAAATTATTAATAAAGAATTACCAAGTGAAATAGTCTATGAAAACGATGAGGTTATTGTAATTAAGGATCTAAGTCCAATTACCCCTGATCACTCATTAGTTATCCCAAAGAGCCATGCTAAGAATATGATTGATATTGAACCAGTTTTATTTATGGAAGTAATGCGCGTCAGTCAGGCCGTAGCCAATCAACACTTAGAAGAAAATAATGATATTAAAGGCTACAACATTATTATTAACAATAATAGTGCTGCTCAACAAGCGGTCGATCACCTACATACGCATATCGTTTACCGTAAAGATGCCAATGAGATTAATTACTTTAGTAAGAAAGATTAACCACTTAGTTAGATAATCTTACCTCTTAAGCCTAATCGCTTGTTTAATAGATTAGATTAGCTATGATATTAATGAAGGGAGCCAATATGAAATATACATTTAAATATAACGACAATTTAGATGTGGATGAAATTATCATTGAACATAATGCTGATTCGAGTATTATTGAAAATATCCATCAATATCTAAATGATCATCAAAAGTCATATGCTACCTTAAAACTTTTAAAGGGAGATGAACAGTACTATCTGAAAGTAAGTGATATCTTATTTTTTGAAACAGAAAGTGCTGTAGTATATGCCCATACCAAAAGTGATGCTTATGAATGTGAGTACCGGCTATATGAACTTGAAGAAAAATTGCCATCAGAATTTATTAGAGTTTCAAAATCTTCAATTTGTAATACAAAAGCAGTACTGGCAATATCACGCTTCTTAAATGCATCAGGGACAATTAGATTTATTAACTCGCATAAAGAAATCTATGTCTCACGAAAGTTTTACAATGATTTAAAAATATCATTAGAAAAGAGGAACACTTTATGAAAAGAAATAAATCGAAATTTTTCGGATTAATTATTATTGTCTTTGCAGTTTATCAGTTAGCCAGTGCCCTAGGTTTTGTAGTTAATGGACTTGCACTTGGATTAGTTGCAGCAATCCTACTATTATATGGATTAATCTCACTCTATCAAAAGAACTTTTTCTTTGGTACTTACGCCCTAGCTTACGCTTCACTTCTTGTATGCCAAGCCGTACCTGAGTTAAGAGCAATGTTACCAAACGATATTCCATACTGGACAATCTTCTGGATGTCGACACTAATCGGATTTGGACTCCAAATGGTATTTGGAAAAAGTTCATTTCGAAAGTCAGTAATATTCAATAATGGTGACTATACAAGCTTTAGAGAAGAGAGAAATGAAACCTATGCAAGTGACTATACTTCAGAGTATGTAGATATCGATGTTAGTTTAGGAGCAACTACCCGTTATATCTATTCACCAAATCTAAAGGAAACATCCGTTTCGTCTAAACTTGGATCAGCGACAGTTTACTTTCAAGAGCGTACACTTAGCAATGATCTAGTTATATTTGTTTCATGTCGTATGGGTAATATTGAACTCTACCTTCCCAAAGAATGGAATGTTGAAGATGAGGTTAGCGTTAATTTAGGTAACATTGAATTAAATTATCCGCGCTATCAAGCAGATACGCAACAATCACCATACACAGTCTTTATTAAAGGTGATGTCTCACTCGGTAATATTGAAATTAACTTTATCTAATAAAAAAATCACATCCGCGGATGTGATTTTTGTTTGCTTAAATAACTAAGATTCCAATAATAAATAAGGCAACTGTTAAAATATAGAGCAAGTATTTAATATTAATTAACAGCACTAGATATGCTCCTAACTTACTATTAATCTCATCAACAACACCAATTACTTTACTTTGATCAACTTCCTCATAGGAACTAATAATCTGACCTGGATTAGTTAAATGATATGTACTCTCTTCAAGTTTCTTAAACTGTTTAATTCTAACAATATCATGACTCGAATAATATAGAACATATTCATCGAGATTTAAATCATCGGCCGACTTCACTGTTAAGAGTGAGTTCTCCTTGATATAAGGTTCAAGATTCTTTTGCGTATAAGTAAAGTATGTCTTGTTATTAAAATTAATAAACTCATTTGCTGATATATAGTAAGTAAAGATTGATACTAGTAGTGATAATGCTGCTAAGACAAAGAAGAAGATTGACAATCGCTTACGCGTTTTAACCTTTACTACAACCGGCTCTTCCTCAACTTCATCCTCAACATTATTAATAACATTGATATCATGTTTTGTTAATTGTTTTTCACCGTAGAGTTCAATTTCTAAATCATAAATGATTTTATCTAAGCGTACAACATACTCATCAAGATTAGCTTGCACTGTCTTAATATTAGCCAGTGTTGCTTTCGCTTCTTGTAAAGCTGTTCTTTCGTCCATAGGCGACTCTATTCTACCAGGCCGTATGCTTGACTAACCCCTGCTGAGAATATAATCCCATTACCTGGTTCGTCAATTTTTAAGTCTTTACTTAATCCATCAATAATTTCTGCATGTTTTTCTTTTGGTACTAATACCATTACAACTTCTTTTTCGGGCTCAATCGTTATATTGAAGATTGAACCTTTCTCATGTAATCCTGACCCACGTCCGTGCATGATTGTTGCACCTTTTGCTCCATAAGCATTTGCGATTTCAACTACTTCATCACCACGGTGATTTTCAACAACTACAAATATTACTTCGTGACTCATATTATCTTTCTCCTTTACTTCAAGTCGATCATATCTTTGCTTATTCGTAATAATCTCAATTAATGGTACTGTAAATATAATACCAGTATTAGGACTATCAAATCTAAATTTCTTTATCATTTTTTGAATTACTTCATCTTCAATATCTCTTTTGATGACAGATAATAATACTTCTTTACGGGTATGATCTAAATCTAATAATTTAAGAATACTCGAATCCGCAGTACCTTCACCATAGAGAATAGTTCCACCACTTACACCTTCATTCTTTAAGGCATGAAGAACTTTTGAAGCCTTACCTCTTTTTAAGACTGTAACTATTAAACTATGTTCATACATATTATGCATCTACCTTTCTCGATTGTAATTGATATACATATCCTAACAAACTAATTGATACTATTGGCATCATTGCAACCATAGCAATGACTCCAAAGCCATCTGTAAGTACATTAGCGTGCGGAACTGTTGATGCGACACCTTGCATTAAGGCTAAGACGAAAGTCGCTGTCATCGGTCCTGAGGCTACTCCACCAGAGTCAAAGGCAATCCCGACGAAAATTGGTGGTATCTTCTTACTTAAGAAGAGTGAGAACAAGAAGCCTGGAACTAAGAACATCCATAACTTCAGTCCTGGAATTACAATCTTTAGCATTGAGAAACATACTGCTAAAGCAACTCCCATTGATAATGTCAATAAGATTAACTTCTTTGGAATCGATCCGGCAGAAACATCTTCAACCTGTGTCGCTAAGACATAAACAGCTGGTTCCGCTAATACAACAACCATCCCAATAAAGAATCCAACTAATGGTAGAACAAATGGATTATCAATCTCCGCTAATGTTGATCCAACAATTCGCGCAATATCCATAAAACCAGCATTAACTCCCACTAAGAATAATACTAATCCAACAAAGGCTAAAGCCATACCATAGATAATTATTTGAATTTCACGCTTGGGCCTTTTAAACCAAGTGTAATTTAAGAGTAAGAATAAGATAATTAATGGCGATATCGCAATTAATGATTCCAACAAAATCCCAGGAAAGACTGAGACAATTGGTCCAATAATTCCAACTTGCGGAAAAAAGGCCTCTTCAACACCAGTTAAGTTTCCTAAACCCATAATTAAACTCATCAACATAACTGGCCAAATAGCACCTGCTGAGGCAGCCCCAACTAAACCAAACGAATCTTCCTCCCTTTGTTTAGATGATTTCATCGTTGAAACCCCCATACCCAAAGCCAGAATAAATGGTGTCGTCATTGCCCCTGTTGTTGCACCGGAAGCATCAAAACTGATTGCTTGAAACTCCTCAGATACAAAGAAAAATAAACCAAATATAATTAAGTAAAATACAATAAACATATTCGACATAGATTTATCTAATAATATTCTTAAGAATCCAAGACCAATCATAACTCCAACCCCAAGTGATACAACACCTACGATTAGAAATGGCGGAAGTAGTCCACCAGTAACATCTGAAACTTGATTTGCTAAAATTAATAAATCTGCTTCAGCGATCGATATTATAAATCCAAATAATATTCCTAAACCAAATACTATCAGGCGACTATTAGCAGAGACAGCATTCTCTCCCATAATTTCACCCATCTTATAAACCCCAGTCTCAGTTCCAAGTAGAAACAAACCTAGACCTACGATTATAATTACCCCACATATTAAAAACTTTATAATAATTTCCATCGGCAAAGGTACTAATGTTACACTTAACAATAATACGATTGCCATAATCGGCAGTACCGAACTTGAGACTTCTTTAAACTTATCAAATAATATTCCCATCATTATCCTTTCTGATTGCTAACACATGCTTCCATGTATTCTATAGTTCATTATAGCATTTTCTAGGATGATTAATA
>JAAYHR010000028.1 GCA_012735275.1 Erysipelothrix sp. | reverse complement strand
TAAATAATAATGGTCAAGACTTTGAACACTTAGTCTCTTATTTCTCAAGCTTTGGCTTATCAATCAATCAAATTGTTAAGATAGAAAAAGAATACCAAGAACAAGCAATTGAACTTGTGAGTGAAAATCCTTATCGACTCTTAGAAGATATTGTTGGGATTGGTTTTAAAACTTGTGAGAAGCTTGCTAAAAACATGAGCTTTGATTATACCAGTCCATATCGTGGTCAAGCTTTGATTATTGATTATGTTTTAAACTATATGGCCCAAACTGGTGATACCTATCTTTCACTAGCTCTACTGCAATCACATATGGAGAAAAAACATTCTGAATATAATTTTATGGAATGCTTAAGTCAAGTCTTAATGCGTCGTACCTTAATTATGGATGCTGATAATGTCTTCCATCATACGCAGTACGATAGTGATAAAACAATTTCCTATGTTTTAAATACCTTTCCAAATAATCCATTAGCCAAAACATCAGATGATAAGATTTTAGAAATTATTGCTGAGATTGAAGCTGATATAAATATTGAATATGATCAAAGTCAAAAGGACGCGATACTATCTTTTGTTAACTCCGATTTATCAATTCTAACTGGAGGTCCAGGGACAGGTAAGACGACAATTGTTAATGCCATGGTTTTAATTTATAAGAAGTTATATCCAGAGATTAACATTGCCTTAACGGCACCAACCGGACGGGCAGCTAAGCGGCTTAGTGATTTAACCGATACTGATGCTTTTACAATTCATTCGCTCTTAAAGTGGGATATGGATAATAATAGCTTTGGACAAAATCAGGATGAGCCATTAAATTATGATATTTTAGTCATTGATGAGTTCTCCATGGTTGATCAATGGTTATTTGCTAAGTTACTAGAAGCTTGTGGAATCGTTAAGAAAATATTAATTGTCGGTGATGAGAATCAGCTACCATCAGTACTACCTGGTGCACTCTTACGCGATCTAATTTTGACTAATAGTTTTCCAGTTGTAAAACTTGAGAAAATTTATCGTCAAAAAGATGGTTCGAGTGTAATTTATCTCGCAGATAATATTGTTCATAATCGTTTTGATGATTTTGAGTTTAAAGATGAAGTTAGATTCTTTGACACTAGTGAGCAGCATGTTGATAATATTGTTCTTCAAATTGTTGAAAACTATATTGCTAATGGTTATACGATTGATGATATTCAACTACTAGCGCCCATGTATCGAAATGCCAGTGGAATTAATATATTAAACAATAAGGTTCAAGCCTTACTTAATCCACCGGCTAAGGATAAGAAAGAATATCGTTATGGTTATCATACTTTTAGAGAAGGCGATAAGGTTCTGCAGTTAAAGAACTTAGTTGATCTCGAAGTATATAATGGTGATATTGGTTTTATTTTAGAAATTGATGACTCGAATCCACAAGATATTAAGGTCTTAGTTGATTTTGATGGAAATATTGTTGAGTATACAGGTGATACGATGAACTACTTAAGTTTTGCTTACTGTATTTCAATTCATAAATCTCAAGGGTCAGAGTATCCAATTGTGATTATACCAATTGTTAAGTCAGCATCTTATATGCTGAGAAAACGACTACTCTATACCGCAATTACAAGATCGAAAAAGAACTTACTCTTAGTTGGCTCACAAAGCTTATTTATGGAGCG
>JAAYHR010000027.1 GCA_012735275.1 Erysipelothrix sp. | reverse complement strand
TGGATTGAAATTTCTTTAATACTTATCAACTTATTGAAAGAGTTGGTGCAACAACTTGGAGTGGCAATATCGGCATGATCGCTTTAGCAAAGAAAGTAAGTATGCAAGAAGAAGCACGCATCAGAAAAGTGCGTTACTATAATAATATATATTATGACTCACTTAAATTTGGAACTATTAGAAGTGAGTGGGATGAAATAAAGGCAAACTATCGCTCGGTTTGTCGTTTCTTTTGACACTTTCATTCTTGAAAACGCTCTCAATTATGATATCTATTATGCTATACTAAATATAAAGGAGGTTTATACCTATGAATATTGATAAAATTTTGAATAAAGCTGCCTTAGTAAATAATACTAAAGTGCATGAAAACCTGTCGATACCAAATCTAGTTAATTATGTTTTGGCAAAAGATGAAGGTGTACTAAGTGATGTCGGTGCTATTAGTGTTATAACCGGAAAATATACCGGCAGGTCTCCAAAGGATCGCTTTATCGTTTTAGATGATGTCTCAAGGGATACAGTTGATTTCAACAATACTAATAAAGCCATTAGTGAGGAACACTTCCAACGACTCTATCGTAAAGTGATTGATCACTTAAGCTTACAAAAGGATTTATTTAGATTAAAAGCCTTTGCTGGAGCTGATAAGAACTCACAACTCTCAATTCAAGTTATTAATGAATATGCATGGCACAATATTTTTGCTCAACAATTATTTATTCTCCCTACTAATGAGGAGTTAAATAAACATAAAGCTGAGTTCACAGTCTTAGCGGCACCAAACTGCTTTGCTGATCCAACTAAAGATGGAACTAACTCAGAAACCTTTATAGTAATATCATTAAAAGAAAAAACTATTTTAATTGGTGGTACGGAATATGCGGGTGAGATTAAAAAATCAATCTTCTCAATTATGAACTACTTATTACCTGATAAAGATATTCTACCAATGCACTGTTCAGCAAATGTTGGGGCAGATGGTGATGTTGCCCTATTCTTTGGATTATCAGGAACTGGAAAAACTACCTTATCAACTTCAAAAGATCGAAAATTAATTGGTGATGATGAACATGGCTGGTCGAAAGATGGTGTCTTTAATATTGAAGGTGGCTGTTACGCTAAAACAGTTAAACTAAATCGTGAAGCAGAACCAGAAATTTATGATGCGATTAGATTTGGAACAATCCTAGAGAATGTTATTTTAGATCCAGTTACAAGTAAACCTGACTATGATGATATTTCCTTAACTGAAAATACAAGAGCGGCTTACTCACTTGATAATATTGATAATGCCCTACTACCGAGTGTGGCTGGCCAACCAAGTAAGATTATCTTCTTAACTGCTGATGCTTCAGGTGTTCTACCTCCTGTATCTAAACTTGATAATGAACAAGCTATGTATCACTTCTTAAGTGGCTATACTAGTAAGTTGGCCGGAACTGAACGCGGTATTACGGAACCTGAGAAAACTTTCTCGGCATGTTTCGGAGCACCATTCTTACCATTAAATCCAACTGTTTACGCAAATATGCTTGGTGATAAAATCGCTAGAGGTAACATTTCCGTTTATCTTGTAAATACGGGATGGAGTGGCGGAACTTATAACACGGCAGATAGAATTGCTTTAAAAGATACGCGTGCAATTATTGATGCGATCTTAAATGGTGAACTTGAAGATGTTGATTATACTAATGATAATATTTTTAAATTAAATATTCCAAATTCAGTAACCAATGTTGATAGTAATATTTTAGACCCAAGATTAACTTGGAATGATAAAGACCTGTATGATCAAACTGCTCTAGAACTTGCGAAAGCCTTCAAAGCAAACTTTGAGGAAAACTTTAAATCAGCTAGTGCTGAAATTAGCGCTGCTGGACCTAGTATCTAAAATAGAAAAAAGCTCATTAATTTGAGCTTTTTTTAGTATAAAGTTAATCCCCTATATAAAAATATGGAATAAGCCCCTTAGATCAGCAGTCCTAAGTACACTAAAGGATTATTCTATTAATACATTTATTGTACCTTTTTGAGGGTTGTTATTGTTTTTATCCTTTATAATTTTTTCTATATTAGAAAATGCTTCACCAGACCATATGTTTTCTACAAGAATATTATGTTCGTAGAAATTCTCACACACATCATGAAATAGAAGTTGAATCCTGGACAAATGATTTACATCAGAAAAGCGTTCCTTATCTTGTGTAATATGATATGAATCGACATTTTTTTCATCAATAAAATAGATTAGTTGCAAATCGAAGTTTTCAGCTAATACATTATTTTTAAAATAAGGATGCTGCCAAATTTCATAGTTAGCACCAATTTCAATTCTTCTTGGAAAAACCGACAAAATATCTACTTCTTCAATGTCTGACCCGTCGTAATATTTCATTATTTCTCTCCTTTTTTCATGTAATAATTTATTAATTCGAAATTATCAATCGTGACAGTATTTTCTAAGACTAACTGATATCCATTAGCAAGAAAGAATGGATAAGCACTAATTGATACGTGACTTGAGTATTCTGTAATGTCTTTACTAACTAACTTTTCTAATGCAGCTAATAATAGCTTACCAATACCTTGCCCTTGCTTTAGATGGGAAACATAAAAATGATCAATATAGCCATTATTTTGAATATCGCCAAATGCTACAATTAAATTATTATCTTCAATCATTAATGAATTACTAGATACTAGTTTATTATTTAGTTTCTGGTAATCATAATTCGCTGGTGCCCAGACATTAATCTGATCACTATCATAATCTTTGCTATTAATATTATGGACAGTATTGAAGAAGAGTTTGAACACTTGATCAATATCTGTTGCTTGATACTTTCTAATTTTCACGTTTTTGCTCCAACTTAAGGATGTAACTTGCAATCAGATAACCAATAATACCACCAATTGTATTTGTAATTATGTCGGTAATATCTGAGATCCGACCACCAATTAATAATGGTTGTACTAACTCAATTAAGAGTGAGAAAGTAAAACTGTAAGTAACTACCTTTATTAAGTTATAGCCTTTAATGTATCTAAGAAAGAATCCAAATGGAACCATCATTAGTACATTTAAGAATATTTGTTTATAGTAGGAACCATAGCCTTGAACAATATCTGAGAAGGCCCAATGGTTCATTGGTTTATATTGAATACTGAATATCGTTGGTAGTGATGCTGCAATTGGCATTAAGGTTAGGGCAATTACTATAACCATATAAATATAAAATACATTTCTTAAGATAAAGTCAAACTTTGAATATTGACTCCATTTGGGATAGAAGAATTTGTAGTAAATTATTGCTGCGATAATCAAGTCTAACAAAACTCGCCATGTAAAAAACATCAAATTCTCCTCTCTTTTATCTTAGTATTTTTTCGATTGCTTTTCCTTTTGCTAACTCATCAATTAGCTTATCTAAATAACGAACTTTTTGCATAAGGGGATCTTCGATATTTTCAACTCTAATCCCACATATAACACCTTTAATTAAACTGGCATTTGGATTTAACTCAGGACATTCATCTAAGAATACTCCAAGCGTTATATCAGTTTCTAATGCTTTAATTATTTCATCTTCACTATAACCTGTTAACCAAGCCATTATTGGAGTTATTAAAGAAACATCCTGTTCTTTTCTCGCTACCTTGTTGACGTAGGCCTCATAAATTTCTCTTAATTCATATTTGTATAATCGCTCTGACATAAAATCGCTCCTATCTTTCTATTTTACACTAGAATACTTTATTATAAAATCTTTAAATTCTGCTAGTTCATGATCAAACTGCTTACCTCTATTATATATGACATAATTATTATTGACTAATTCAACATCTTTAACATTAATAATCGATAATTGTTTATTAGTTAGGTAATCATTAATTAATGTCCGTGGTAGTATTGATATCCCAATGCCATTAATGACTGCCTTAATTAATACTTGTGAGTTAATACTCGTCCAAACTGGTTCAATATGTAAATCATTTATTCTTAGTACTGAATCAAATATCTCACGAATAGCACTACCTTCTTCTCTTAACAGAAAGTCTTCTTGGATAATATCTCTTATGCTAATTGATTGATGTTGACTAAGTGGGCTATTATAAGCCGTAATAAAACAAAGATCATATTCTGAAATCAGTTCACTCGCTAAAGCTTCATT
>JAAYHR010000026.1 GCA_012735275.1 Erysipelothrix sp. | reverse complement strand
GTTTTCATACCATAACGCGTGTTAAATTTATCAATTCTACCTTGCGCTGCAGCGAAACGTTGTCTTCCTGTATAGAATGGGTGACAGTTTGAGCAAGTATCAACTTTAATTTCAGTTCTAGTTGATCCTGATTCAAATTCATTTCCGCATGCTGAACAATTAACATTTACCGTATGATATTCTGGATGTGTATTTTTCTTCATGATTTCTCTCCTTCCGCCTTGATGGCGAAGTGCCAACAAAGTAAGTACAAATATAATACCATATTAATATAAAGACTACAACCTTTTATATAGTAAAGACTAGCAAAATTTTGCTAGTCTTTTTAATTATTTATTTGCGTTAATAATTTCTTTAACTCGGTTAACAGAACTCATATCTGGAACCATCATATAATAGTTTCCACCTAATGCATATGAGTGAGCACTTGTACCAGTACCTGATACTTGTTCCTGGATAATATCCCATCCAGACATGTCATTTAATTGCATTTTCACTAATGAGTTAATTTCACCTGTCGTTAGATTTGTTTGGAATGAACCTTCCAGTGAACCTAAGATTGATGAGAAATTAGTAATTAGGGCAGGTGATGCCATTTTGTTAATGATTGCTGATAAAACCTTAACTTGGTTACGTCCACGACCACTATCACCATCTGATTGGTGCTTACGATCTCTAACAAAGACTAAAGCTTTAGTACCATCTAAGTAGTTTTCACCAGCTGGGAAGCTATAACTTCCTGCTGAGAATGTTTGATCATTATAAACAGTTACTCCACCAACAGCGTTAACAACATTAATTAAACTTGAGAAGTTAACACGTGCATAGTAATCAATATCAACACCGAATAAAGTTCCTACAGTGTCCATTGTACAGTCAACACCATAAATTCCAGTATGCGTTAACTTATCCATTGCATTGCCACGGCAAGCTAATGGTAAGTAGTAGTCACGCGGAATTGAAACTAAGACAATTTTCTTAGTTGAGGGATTTACGACTGCTAAAATATTAACATCTGATCTTGAGTTGTTTGAAATTGATCCATAAACGTCAATACCAGAAATCATTACTGAAAATACATCTTTCGATACATTAACATTGTTACGATCGATTATTGTTTTTTCGACAAATTCGCTAATTACGCGCGTATCCTCATCAAATTCTGGATAATCATCACGAATAAAGTTACGGTAAGCCTCATTTAGAATGATTGCTTCTAATTCACCGTCATATAATTGTCTCGCTAACTCTTCATATGATGCTACTTCTTTTAAGTTTAAGTTTTTTCCGGCTTTTGAATTAAAGTCAGCAATTGCACTTTGTACAATTGTTTCATTGTCATCTTCATAACCAATAACTAAATCTTTTATATCATCTAAAGTTTTATATGAGCTATCTTTTCTTACGATAATTGAAACTGTATCAATTTTTTCTTCACTTCCAGAAATACCACCTAAAAATGATCCAAATTTCGAAATATAAAATGTTCCAAATAGTAAGGCTAGTGATATTATTACTGCCAGTACTTTTGAGAAGTTAAATGCAAACTTTCTCTTTGTTTTTACTAATCCAAAATATAATGCAAGTGCTACAAGGATTAAGCCAGTTAATAAGCCTAATAAATATTTGGTTGGTAATGAGTTTAACTTCACTACTTGCCATGCAAATAACGCATTAATTACAATGTATACAATATATAGATATTTTCCAAACTTTTGTTTATTCTTCATATAATTCATCTACTCTTTCTAGTCTTCACGCCAGATTTTGGCACCTAGGTTAGTTAATTTGGTATCCAAATTAGCGTAGCCGCGGTCTATATGATAAATATCCCTTATTTCTGTAACACCTTCAGCGATTAATCCTGCAATTACTAATGCTGCTCCTGCTCTTAAGTCAGTTGCTTTAACATTTTCACCAAATAATTCACTTGGTCCTGTAATTTCAGCTTGGCCATTCCCTATTTTGGCATTAGCGCCCATTCTTTGTAATTCTGATACTACTTCAAATCTTTCTTTATAGATAGTTTCAACGATTGTTGAAGTACCTTCTGCTTGTGTTAATAATGTTGCAAATGGTGATTGTAAATCAGTTGCAAAACCTGGGTAGGTATTTGTTTTAATATCAACTGCTTTTAATTCTTTACCACCACGGACTGTAACTGAATCTATTTTAACTTCCAAATCAACTCCCATTTCAACTAATTTTGATAATAGTGAATCTAAGTGTAATGGAATAATATTTTCAATCGTTACTTCTTCAGCTGCTGCTGCCGCTAAAATAATATATGTACCAGCTTCAATGCGATCTGGAATTATTTCATGATTACAGCCTGCTAAATAGTCAACACCTTCAATTGAAATTTCATTTGTACCAGCACCACGAATGTTAGCGCCCATTTTATTTAGTAGGGTAGCAACGTCAATAATTTCTGGCTCTTTTGCCGCATTATGGATTGTTGTTTTACCTGTTGCATAAACCGCAGCCATCATAATATTGATTGTTGCTCCAACTGATGCAATGTCTAAATAAACTGAATTTCCAATTAATTCTTTTGCTTCAATAACATAGTTACCGTGCTCATATGATACGTCAGCGCCAAGTGCTTCAAAACCTTTGATATGTAAGTCAATTGGTCTTGGACCTAAGTCACAACCACCTGGCATTTTAATTACTGATTTCCCATACTTACCTAATAGGGCTCCCATAAAGTAATATGACGCTCTCAGTGATGTCACGTTTTCTTTATCTAAGTCCACATTACGCATTTTCGTTGGATCTATAACTAAATCACCGTTTTCAGCACGTGTGACTGTAACATCTAATTCATTTAAGATATCTGTTAATGCTTGCACATCAGAAATTCTAGGAACTCCATAAATTGTTACAATCTCATTTGCTAAAATAGCTGCTGGTATTAATGCGACTGTCGCATTTTTAGAACCATCGATTCTAACACTACCATTGAGTTTATGTCCACCTTCAATTTTAATTACTTTACTCATACTATCGACCTTCCTAGTCTTCATCGATTATTGCCATTTTCGACAATTCTTTAACGTCCTCTTCATATTCTTTTACTTTTTCTTGGTCGAAACCATCTAAATCGATCATTTCTTCCATTTCCTCTTCTTCCTCTTCGTCTTCCTCGTAGATATCTTCATCAATATCTGCCGTTACAACAAGGATGTCATCTAATTTATGACGCTTGCGAAGATCCCAAGTATTCTCAGGTAATGAAATAAATCTTTTGTCTAAAGTTAACTCCGAATACATTTTTGCAATTCTTTTTGTTGCTGTTGCCTCATCTAAACTTAAATGTTCGACAACTTTCTTAAATAATTCTTGAAATGATAATTCTTTTCCTGCTTCTTCTAGTACTACTAACGAAGCTTCCGCCATTGGACTCGCCATATATTTATACCTCCTACATACTTTCTGGTGCACTAACACCAATTAAATTTAATGCGTTTTTCAAAACTGTTTTACTTGCTAATACTAATGCTAATCTCTCTTCACTCAGTTCTGGGTTCGCTTCATCTAAAACTTTGTTTGAACCGTAGAATGAATGGAATAGAGTAGCTAGTTTCGATATATAATTAGAAATTTTGTTTGGTAATCTTGTTTTTGCTGAATCACTTACAACATTTGAAAATTCATTTAAATGTTTAATTAATTCAATTTCTTTTTCACTAACTAGTGAAGAATATTTATCAGCTGTTTTATACTTAGCCCCTTGTGTCAAGATTGATGACATACGAGCATGTGCATATTGAGCATAATAAACTGGGTTCTCATTAGATTTCTTTAAAGCTAAATCTAAATCAAGGGTCATTGGTGAATCAGGTGCACGATCTACATATAAGTATCTTAATGCATCTACATCTGTTTCCTCAATTAATTCTCTTAGTGAAATTGACTTGCCAGTACGCTTAGACATTTTAAATTCTTCGCCATCTTTATACATAAGTGCCATTTGCGTAATATCTACTTCTAATTGGTCCTTATTATAACCTAATATTTGAATTGCTGATTTCAAACGATTTATATAACCATGATGATCAGCTCCAAATAAGTTGATTGACATATCAAAGCCACGATCAAACTTATCTTGGTGATAAGCAATATCAGGCGTTAAATAAGTATAATCACCATCTGATTTAACTAAAACACGATCTTTATCATCGCCAAATTTAGTTGTTTCAAGCCATAATGCGCCATCTTCTTGATAAGTAAATCCAGAAGCTTTAACTTTATCTAAAGCAATCTCGACTTTATTTGCTGCATAGATGTCACTCTCTTTTGTCCAAACATCAAATTCAACTTTAAATAATTTTAAATCACGTTTAAGTTTTTCAGTTTCTTCATGTAAGCCATAAGCTCTAAACTCTTCATAGTACTTATCAAGATCACTATCAACATATTTATCAGCAACTTCTGATTTAAGTTTTTTAGCGATATCAATAATATCAACACCACGGTAACCATCTTCTGGAAATTCAACTTCAATATCAAATAATTCTAAATATCTAGCTTGTAGTGATTTAGCCATATTTTCAATTTGAACACCAGCATCATTTAAATAAAACTCACGTGTTACATCATAGCCAGAAAAACTCATAATTCTTGTTAATGAGTCTCCCATTGCAGCTCCACGAGCATGACCAGGGTGTAAATCACCAGTTGGGTTTGCTGATACGTACTCGACATTTACTTTTAAACCATTACCAGAATTATTTCTTCCGTAATCATCTTTTTCATCTAGGATCAATTTAATAACGTTACCGTAATGATCTTGATTTAATCTAAAGTTAATAAAACCAGGTCCAGCAATTGAAATTTCTGAAAATAAATCAATCTCTAAATCTAAAACTGATTTAAGCCCTTCAGCAATCGCTCTTGGTGCCATACCTAATTTTTTCGTTAAACGCATAGCTAGGTTCGATGAGTAATCACCAAATGAATTATCCTTAGGAATTTCTAAATGGACATCTTCACTTGCATCATATTCAAATTTTTCTAATATTGCTTTAACGATACTATCTTTTACTAATTTTTCTATTTGGTTCATATTACCACTCCATCTTTAGTAAAAAACTACCAATAACATTCTGCTCTTGTAAGAGTTTATATGCAATTAATAATTGGTCATTTTCTACTACTATATCTTCTGTCTTTACTTCCATTAATAAGAGGCCAGCTTGTGTTTTAACATAAGCACTAACCACTTGATTAATATCAAAGTTTATCATTGTTTCTTCTTGATGTTTTCTTGAAAGAGAACCACTATCCTTAGAGATGATTAACTGAACATCATGTCCGCCTAATTCTTTATAAGTGATTGTAGTTTCAAGTTCACGTATATTTTTAATCGCCTTACCTAAGAAGATAGTCTCTTTTGTATTTTGCATAAGATCCTCTTGAACGACTTTTAGTCTTATTTCGCTATTCATAGATACCACCTTTAGATATATTAATTCTTACTTGATTATATACAAGTATACTATTATGTCAAGCCATTTAAGAAAAATGCGCAAATGGCTTTATACGACTAACATTTTACAATATTGATTAAGTTTAATCAATAAGGAATTACTAACAACATACTCAGTCGATAATAGTGCGACAATTGACCATCTTTTAGACTAATTTCAGGTAATTTTTCACTCTTTTTCAATAATTAAGAAAAATTAGTAATTTGTGAAATTAAAGCAGAATATATTTATAAAAAATGAACCAGACAGTTGTTAATCCAACTTATCTGATTCACGCTTATTTTGATACTTAATAATTTCAATAATTAGTCGATAAACTACTGCAACAAAAAATATTACTCCAATTAACACCACGAATATTCCCAGCATTTCGCCGTCCATTAACATTAAAATTCCACCTGCAATTAATAATAATTGAACAATAAGCATAAACAAACTAAAAACACTTGCGAATATAAACCTAATCGCAAAAGGAATCTTTTTATTGTAGATAATTAGTGATACTAACTTAAAAACAATATCGCCAAAAAACTCGATAATAAGTTCAAACATTTAATTACCTCCTTTTGTTAATATGTACATCTTACCTTAGCCATTTATTTACCACAAGAAAAAAAGCTCAATCTGAGCTTAATATTCTTTCCAAACAATTCGATTAATATAATCTGTGTATGAAATTATTATTCTTAAGACTTTTTCGCCGACATTTGCATAAGAGTAGTCAGCAACATAGTTCAATGTCTTCTCATCCTGGTTTTCAAGTACTTCTAAGCCCTGTAAGATTCTTTCTTGACTAAGTCCTACCATCATTACCGCAGCTTCCTCCATTGCTTCTGGACGCTCATGAGCCTCACGAAGATTTAATGCATTAAACTTCAAGATTGAAGATTCTTCTGAGATTGTTCCAGAATCACTTAGTGTTGCTTTTGAATTAATTTGCAGCGCATTATAATCATTAAAGCCTAATGGTTTTAAGGTTTGAATTAATGGATTTAAGACTAAATCACTAGCTTCCAGCATATTACGAGTACGTGGATGCGTCGACATAATAATCGGATACTGATATTTCTCTGCGACCGCATTTAAAGATTCAACTAATCTTCTAAAGTTCTTTGGATTATTAATATTCTCTTCACGGTGCGCTGATACAACAAAATACTTACCTTTTTCTAACTCTAAACGACTTAGGACATCTGATGCTTGAATCTTATCTAAATTCTTAGTTAAGACCTCTAACATTGGACTACCTGTCTTAATAATTTGATCAGCTGGTAAACCCTCTGAAATTAAATATTCACGGGCAATCGAAGAATAAGTTAAGTTCATATCAGCGATATGATCGACAATACGACGATTAACTTCTTCAGGTACTCTTTGGTCAAAACAGCGATTACCGGCTTCCATATGGAAAACTGGTATCTTATAGCGTTTTGCCGCAATTGCACAAAGACATGAATTAGTATCACCTAAGACTAAGAAAGCATCAGGCATAACTTCTTTAATTACTGGTTCAATATTAATTAAAATATTTCCAATCGTTCCAACAGGACCAGCTTGGGCAGCGTTTAAGAAATAATCAGGTTTATCTAAGTCCAAATCCTTAAAGAAAACTTCATTTAGTTCATAGTCATAGTTTTGACCAGTATGAACTAAAATATGCTCAATAGCATCACTAGCTTCTAAAGTATTAATTACTGAAGATAAACGAATGATTTCAGGTCTTGTACCAACGACAGTCATTACTTTTAGTTTTTTCATAATTAAGCCTTGGAAGAATTTAATTCTTCTTTAATTTGTGTTGTTGAAATTTCCTTCGTACGCGGTAAGTAAACTACTTCACATAACTCTTCTAAGTGATCAAATTTACCTTCCCAGTCATCGCCCATAACAAAGACATCAATATTATGCTCTTTAACGTCAGAAACTTTCTGATCCCAATCATCTTCACGAATAACTTCATCAACATATCTGATTGCTTCGACAATTAATTTACGATCTTCAAAACTATGGAAGGCTTTTTTACCTTTAATAGCGTTAAACTCATCACTTGAAATCGCAACTACTAAATAATCGCCTTGTTCCTTCGCACGACGTAAAATATTCACATGTCCTTTATGAAATAAATCAAATGTTCCGTAAGTTAATACTTTTCTCATAATATCTCCACCTTTTCTACATATGTATCACTTTTATTCTCATCATATGGTTCATTAACCCACATAATTGTGATTAAATCTTCAGCTAATAGATTTTCAATTGTATGGACATATCCGGTTGGAATATCAACAACTTCAAATTTTTCATCTGATACTAAATACTCAATAACTTGATCATCTAAGACATTTCTAAATTTAATCTTAGCCTGACCCTTAACGACAATAAACTTCTCATTTTTTGAATGATGCCAATGATTACCTTTAATTTCAAACCCTTTAGCAATATTGACTGATACTTGACCAAATGAAATTGATTTTAATAGTTCCGTAAATGAACCACGACTATCACTATGTGTCACTAACTCATATTTAAAATCATCATTTGGTAAGTAGCTAAGATAAGTTGAATAGAGTTTACGCTCTAAATCGTTGCTCATATCAGCTATATATAAAGACTTACGATTAGCTTTAAAGGATTTTAATGTTTCCGCTAATTTCTTTAATGATATTAAATAGGTTGGACTAATTTCATAGTAATATTCAGTATGATCTGACCGATAATTTAGTTTTGAAATTATTTCAGCAATTAAATCATCAATATATAATAATTGAATTTGCACACTCTCATCCGATATAGAAATCTCTTCGCTATTCGCAATTTGATATGACCAAGTTGCGACTACCGAGTTATAAAATGGTTTTGACCATTTTCCAAATAAATTCGGAAGTTTATAGATATATACTGGCGTATTATTCGCTTTAGAATATTCAATTACGAGCTCTTCGCCGGCTTTTTTACTCATTCCATAATCATTATCAGCATCGGAATGAATTGATGATGTCAGTAGTATTGGTACAAAATTATTGTTTGCTTCAAGACTACTAATTAATGTTTTAGTTAAATCGCTGTTTACATCATAAAAATCCTGGCGATTATCAGTTCGATTAACGCCAGCTAAGTGGATGACAAAATCACATTCTTTAGTATATCTACTTAAATCAGATAAGCTATTTGCTCGAGAATATTCAAAAACTTCAACTGATTTATCATATTGAAGTGTTTTGATTAGATTATTTCCGACAAAGCCCTTTGATCCAGTAATTAATACTTTCATTTTATCTCCTTAAATATTTGCTAAAACATCTTTTAATTCATATAGTTCTTTTAATTTCTCTTTAATCTGTTCAACCGTTAGTTGATCAGTATTGTGCGAGTTATACTCTTTATATTCTTCGATTGATTGACCTTCATCAAAGTAGGCATCATAGTTTAAATCACGATTGTCCATTGGAACTTTGAAGTAATTACCTAAGTCTTCAGCTTTTGCATATTCTTCTTTAGTTAGAAGTGTTTCATAGACTTTTTCACCATGACGTGTACCAATAATTTTTGGTTTATCATCTGAGTTAGTTAACTCTAAGATTGCTTGTGATAGATCAGCAATTGTTGAAGCTGGTGATTTTTGAACGAATAGATCACCGGCATTACCATTCTTAAAGGCAAATAGGACTAAATCAACTGCTTCATCTAATGACATTAAGAATCTTGTCATGTTTGGATTAGTAATTGTGATTGCTTGTTTATTGGCAATTTGTTCAAAGAAAAGTGGAATTACTGATCCTCTTGAAGCCATAACATTTCCATAGCGAGTTCCACAAATAATTGTATTTTCAGAAGTTCTTGATTTAGCAATAAATGTTTTTTCCATCATTGCTTTTGAGATTCCCATTGCATTAATTGGGTAAGCAGCTTTATCAGTTGATAAACAAACTACTTTTTTAACGCCATGATTAATTGCTTCTTCTAATACATTATCAGTTCCTAAGATGTTTGTTTTTACAGCTTCGATTGGGAAGAATTCGCACGATGGTACTTGTTTTAATGCTGCGGCATGGAAGATATAATCTGTTCCACGCATTGCTGAAGTTAGTGAAGAGCGATCTCTTACATCACCAATATAAAACTTCAAGCGACTATCATTAAATTTCTTACGCATATCATCTTGTTTCTTTTCATCACGTGATAATATTCTTATTTCTTTTATATCTTCTTTAACAAATCTTCTAATTAAGGCATTTCCAAAAGATCCTGTTCCCCCAGTAATTAATAAAATCTTATCTTTAAACATCTAATTACCTTCTTTCATTATCTCGATAAATCTCTTACTTATTTCTATTATATCAAAATTATCCTTTGAGTATTGGATTCCTTGGTTTGCCATCGCACTCAAATCAGCATATGAATAATTACGTGCTGACTTTATTAAATTAGCTAATTCCATTCCACTTGGCTCATCACAAGAGATTCCACATGCAACTTGATCAATTAAAGTATTAACTGATCCTGGTGCACAAGATAATATTGGTAGACCATAACCCATATAAGATTGAATCTTAGCCGGTATGGTTTTATTAATTGGACTAATATCAACTAGTGATACATAACCAAAATGTTTGTTTTCTAAATGTTGTTTAACTTCATGACCAGCAACTCTGCCCGTAAAGGTAAAGTACTCGCGAACATCCTTTTTATCAATCATGTCCTCAATTGCTTTTCGTGCCCGACCATCGCCAACTATTGTGACATGGACATCAAGGATTGATTCTGATTTTAAGATTTCAATTGCATCAACTAAAATATCTAAATTTTGTGCTTGACCAACATTTCCAGCAAAGACAATTTCTAAACGCTCTGTCGCTGGCATGATTTTAATTGGCTCTTCAAGTATTTCATTAGCATGTTGCGGAATGTATGTAATCTTACTTTCATCGATACCAAATTCAACTAACTCCTCAATAAAGTCATTTGATGAGACAACAATGTTATCAAAAGCTTTATAAATATTGATTGAGATACGATTTAACCATTTAATTATCCATTTATTCTTAATATTTAGGGCTCCAATTAATGATGCTGGCCATAAATCTAGTAAGTATAAAGTTGATTTAACTTTATTTCGCTTAGCTAATTTTAAAGCACCCCATGATATAAAAATTGGCGATGTCACATATGCATAGACATGATCAACCGGTTCACGGTTAAAACTCCCATATAAATACATTGCAGTTGCATTAGAAACATAGTTCAAACTTAACATCATTGCATTCTTTTTTCTCGGAATGACTGCTAAACGGTGAACATTTAAGTTCTTAGATTCATAGGTACGATTTTTTCGATAAGAATAGCCATCATAAAAAGACCCAAGTGGATAGTTTGGGATTTGAGTAATTAAATTAATATCCAATTCTTCTTTAAATACTTCTACTAATTCATTTATCTTAAAGTTTTCAGGATAATAATGATTTGTAAAAATGGCTATCTTCTTCATTATGCTTTACTACCTATTTTCAATTTGTCTTTAATCATATAAATAACATCGTAAAATTCCGGTACTTTTAAAATCCATATTCCAATTACATAAACACTTCCACCAGCTATAACTGATAAAGCAAGATTTACAATAAATGAAATCTGTAGCGTATTTAGGTATGAATGGAGTCCAAAGACTACCAGTCCCATTGCTAGTGATGCAATGGAAATCCTAGATACACTTGAAATTAAGGCACGAGTTTTTAAACCATTTAATCTTTTACTTAATGTTAGATAAAGAATAATTGCTCCAACATAGGCTGAGATTGAAGTTGCTAGTGTTAATCCGGCAACATTTAACCATGGTGCTAATGCAAAGTTTAAAACTATATTAACAATTATTTGAACTATTGATGCAAATACTGGAGTCTTAGAATCATTTAGTGAATAGAAAGTTTTAACTAAGATATCTTTAATCGACATACCAAATAAACCAACTGTAGCTCCAATTAGCGCAATAACGATGTAGTAAGTTACATCAGCATCGTTTTTAAAGAATAGTGTAACAATCGGATTAGCTAAAACAGTAACCCCAATTGTTGCGGGAATAACAATTAATGATGTTAAGTTCATTATTTCCGTAATGGTAGACTTTAAACCGGCATAATCTTTCTTATTAGCTTGATTAATAATAGCTGGATACATTACTGTTGTTAGTGAACTAACAAATAATGAGAAAACAGCGTCATTGATTCTATTAGCATAGTTAATAATAGTAACAGATTTTGCTCCTAGCGTTGATGCGATCGAGCGGTCAATTAAACCATTAATTTGAGTAATTGATGATCCAAAGATTATTGGCAGGGCCATAATCATCATTGGTTTAATATATTGATCTTTCATATTGACTGTAAACTTATAGCGGAAATCACCTTGCGAATAAGAAATTATAACTGAGAATAATAACTGTAGCAGTGATCCAAGAACTAATCCATATACCATGATAATCGGTCTTGATACTTGATTAGAAATAATTATTGATGAAATAATTGCTCCATTTAATAAGAAGCCCGTCATTGGTGCTACATAGAAGCGGTTTTCATATTGCTGATAGCCTGAAAATATGGAGAAAACTCCATTGGTTAATAGAGCAAATAGGGCAACACGAGTAAAGTCGACAGCCATTGCTAACTGTTCACCTTTATAACCTGCAGCATTAATTTTGACTAATTGTTCAGTAAATAATAGTCCAAATGCTAGTAAGATAATTGTCATAATAAATATTGATGTTAAAGCATTATTCATAAACTTATTAGCACGCTCTTTACCTTCTTTTTGAATGATCTGACTATAGATCGGTATAAAAGTAGCAATTAAACCAGCAGCAACAATCCCAAACATAAAGTTGGGAATACTTGATGCGGTAGTATAAGCATTGGTAATTAAACCAGGCTTATAATAGTGGTTCATTATCGATTCTCTTAATAATCCCAAAATCTTTGACATTATCATTAGAACAAATAATATAATTGCACTCTTTTTCATATTTTGATTTTTATTCATTTAATTCACTACTCTCTTAGCCCTGTACTAGGACGATATTGTTTGGTAAACAGGCAATTAATACTTCACTACCCTTACTTACCTTTCCGAACTTCTCACAAATTTTATCCGGACAATCGACTTCTGTAACATAGTACTGACCGTTTTCAACTACGATAGTCATATGACCTAATTCTACATCTATTACATATTCGGCGTTCTTATTTATATCTATTTCTTTAATAACTTCATCTTTGTATCGAACTTCTACTTTTGTAATATTGGCTGCATTGTTATTTGTCATAATTCGCACACCAACAAAAGCTGCCACAGCAGCTAGTAAGAGAACTCCAATTACAATATATTCTTTATGCTTCTTCTCCATTATTCATGTACCTCTCAATATCTTCTGTTGTTTTAATAATAAAGTCAGAAAGGTTGATACAACCATCTTCGGTTACTAATACGTTATCTTCAATTCTAATTCCGATATTTTCTTCTTTAATATAAATACCAGGTTCAACCGTAATCACATTTCCAACAACTAATTTATCTTCACGTGATAAACCAACATCATGCGTATCTAATCCAAGTGAATGCGATACACCGTGGTAGTAATAGTCTTTAACTTGATATTTATCTTCAATAACATTTAAGCGAACTAATTCTTTTTCATAGTGCTTATTAACTAAGTCATTTAGGTCTGTCATTGTTACACCAGGTTTGATATTGGCGATAACTAACTCTAAAGCTTCAAGGACCATATCATATAGTTCCTTTTGACGTGGAGTAAATTTACCTGAGACTGGATAAGTTCTTGAAATATCACCACAGTATAAATCTTTCGTAGCACCTAAATCAAATAGAATTAAATCACCATCTTGTGTAAACTCATTATTAGTTACATAGTGTAATGTTGTTGCATTAACACCTGATGCTGCGATCGTATCAAATGCGTTAATGACATTTTCACAACCTAATTCAAAATTAAAGTGCGCTTCTAATACTGATTCACGCATATTTGGTTGTAAGTTATCCATAATACGGTTTAATCCTTTATTAGTGATTTCTAAAGCTTCACGGATTTTTGTAACTTCCGCAGGGCCTTTAGTTGAGCGACTTTTCGCAATAATATTATATACATCAATTGCATTTATATTATGTTCTTCAACGAACTTTTGGCTAATTGTTTTATTAAATGAAATTGTATCTTCTTCAAGATCAAAGTATTTATTATCAAAGTCAGCTAGTTGTGCTGGATCAAATTCAGATACATATTGAATATTATCAATATTAGATTGTGCTTTTGCAGCCTCTTTACTAATTTTCTTTCCAACCCATTTTTCAAAGAACTCATCACTTTCTTCAATGTATAAAATTGAATCATCTTTAGTTAAGACTAAAATTAAGTTGGGCTCATTAATACCTGTTAAATGATAAAAGTTTCTATTTACTACAAATGGAAATTCTCCATCAGCACTTGATTTTTGATTTACTCCTGAAAATAATGTAATAACTGAATTATCTTCAATAGCGTCAATTACTTTTTTACGATTTAGTTCATATTGTTTATTCATAAGCTCCCACTTTCTTAATTTTTGGATAAAATATTTTACTTTCTTTCTTTTCTTTACCAGCTGAAATTGCCGCAACAATCTCACTCACTTCTGATAACTCTTTAACTTCTTGATCACGACCAATAATATATATTAGCATTGATGTTTCCTTTTCATAAGGATGATATGGTGTTTGCCCAAGTGTATCTTTAGCTAAGTAGTATCTTGGATCTAAATTATTAGCTTCTAACATTTTAATCACTTCAGCTTCGATAACATCATCTTCAATATCTTCGTAAGCAAATAATTGACGATTTAATAAACGAGTTGAGAGATCGCGTAAGATTGGATCTTCAGAACTTTGCATTTCTGAGAAATAGTAAATCATTACGGCTTCATCTAAAGCTAAAAGCGATTCTACACGTGGTACTTCCTCTACTAAGAAGGTTTTTAACCTTGGATATTTATCTAACAAATCACTCTCTTTTAAGTCGTCTAAGCGTCTAAAGAGGGCATAGAGGACAGCTTCATAAGCCCGTGATGTCGCATGGAAGTAAACATTCCAGTACATATGATAACGCGCCATAATATAGTCTTCGACCGCATGAATACCAGACTCTTTAATAACTAAGCGCTCACCTGATACGCGCATGGTTCTAATTAAGCGATTAAGATCAAATGATCCATATGATGTTCCAGTAAAATAGGCATCACGTAATAAATAATCCATGCGATCAGCATCTAGTTGACTAGAGACTAATTGCGTAAGAATTTTATTAGGATGACTATGATTAATTATTGAAGCTACTTGGTGTGGTAGCCGCGTATCAATTGCGGAAAGAATTGCATTAATTTCCGTATCACCTAAAATAATTAGTTCAGTATATTTCTCATGATCAATGCGGGATACCGACTCAAATGTATGTGAGAAGGGACCATGGCCTAAATCGTGTAAGAGGGCCGCCAAAAGCGTAACCGTTTGATCATAGTTTGTGACAAGATCAGCTAAGCCTTTTACTTCTTCAAACATGCGACGAGTAATTTCATATACGCCTAAAGAATGAGAAAATCGAGAGTGCTCAGCAGTCTGATAGACTTGATGAGACGCTCCCAATTGTTTGATTCTTCGTAATCGTTGAAACTCTTTTGAGTTAATGCAATCCCAAATTACTTGTTCATGAATATTAATATAACCATGAATCGGATCACGGAAAACTCGATGTGTTAGTTTTCTAAACATATTTCACCTCTATATTATTCGTCTTCGGATGTTTCTGAATCAGGATCAGCTAATTTTTCTTTGTTGGAAGGCAATCTAAAAATTTGCTCGCCCTCTTTAGTAATTGAATATTCACCACGTGCATAGGATTTTATATAGTTTGGATCTTCTAGTTTTTCTTTTCTTTCTTCTAAATTTCTTTTTTCGTTTTCAATTTGTTGTAGTTGCTGTTTAACTGTTTTTAAATCATTGGTTAAGTTAACTGTAACTAATACTTCTTTTGCTGCACTATAAAATAAAAAACTCGATATTAGGACAATAATTCCGCTAAAAATTAAACGAGCAGAACTTTTGTTATTTTTCTTCTTGATTTTCTTGGACATATGACACCTCATTCTCAATCATTTTATACATTAAATCTATGTCGTCTTTCTTAACATGATCACGTAATTCAAGCACTTGAAAACACGCTTGATTATTCCTGAAAGTTATTTCTATTATATCATTTATTTCAAGAAAAGTTGAAGGCTTAGCTAAGCGACCATTTACTTTAATTCGATCAGCATCAGCTAATTCTTTCGCAATCGAGCGACGTTTTATTAATCTAGTTACTTTTAAATATTTGTCTAAGCGCATATTATATTTCCTTCAGTAATAACATCTCAAATATCTTTAAAGAAGATAGTTGTTTTTCATCTAATTTAGCTAATTGCTTAAAGATGATAAATACTCCCATAATAATTCCTTCTTTGATAATTGGATAGGTATAACCTGCTTTTGTTTCATTTGAAGTTGAAAATAACTGTACATCATTAAAAGATACTGAATGAAATTCAGAAAGAATATTCTCAAATGCTGTCGTGATATTTTCAATTTGTGGTTCTTCTTTTTTAGGATCAATAATCTCGCCATTATAATAAAATAAGATATCTGATTCTAAAACTTCTTCTAATACTTCACACATTGAATATAATTGTGTTCTCTGTTTATCAATTGGTGAGAACTTCTCCAAAATAATTCGATCATCTTCAATATAAATATCAAAGTTATCTCCAGGCTTGACCTTAAAGTGTTCACGCAGGTCTCTTGGTATTACTATACGACCCAATTCATCTATTCTACGCTTGATTCCGGTTTGTTTCATCTACTCACCCCTCAAATTTTAGTTCTTCAAGTAAGTACATTATATCATTAATCCACCCGTTCGTGCGTTTTATCTTAAGACTGATTTTATCGTTTTTATAGGAAATCTTTATTTCCTTATTGATCTTATTAACATCCGTAAATAACTTTATCCCATCAATATTGCCAGAGAAAGCTGTGGTGAAAATAATTTCAGAGTTTTCTCCCACTTCACGATACTTATAAATATTCGGGTTAGTTAGAATAATCTCCAGACGTTTCTTCTCAAATAAGAGATCTATGTCATTTGGAAGTTTTCCATAATAATCCGATACTTCTAAGTAAAGTAAGGATAATTCTTTAAAGCTTGTTTGACTATCAATCTTTTGGTAAAGATCAATTTTATCATCATCAAACTCAGTAAACTTCTCAGGGATATGTCCCGCAGCATTAATTAGAATTTTTTCTTCAACTTTCACTGGAACATAAGTTCCTTGGGCTTTACTGACTGCTTCATTTAGCATTTCAATATACATATCAATACCGACTGTATCAATAAATCCACTTTGTTGTGGTCCAAGCATGTCGCCGGCACCACGAATAGTTAAGTCACGCATAGCAATTTTATAACCACTACCGAGTTCCGTGAATTCTTTTATCGTTGATAATCGCTTTGAAGCAATTTCACTCAAGACTTTTTCAGGTTGATACATTAAGTAAGCGTAAGCAACTTGATCACTACGACCAACACGACCACGAATTTGGTAAAGTTGTGATAAGCCAAATGTATCAGCTTTATCAATAATAATCGTATTAGCATTTGGAATATCAATTCCCGTTTCAATAATTGTCGTACAGACTAAAACATTTGCTTCATTAAGTGTAAAGCTAATCATAACATCTTCAATTTCATCGCGTGACATTTGGCCGTTAACAATAGCAACTCTGGCGCCATCGATATCTTTTTCAATTCGAGCAGCAATACCTGGTAAATTAGCAACGTTATTATGGAGATAGAAGACTTGACCATCTCTGGCTAACTCGCGCATGATTACTTGATTGATCGTTGAAACATTCTTTTCAATGACATAAGTTTGAACTGGTTTACGGTTCTTTGGCGCTTCACGTAAGGTCGACATTTGGCGAACTCCAACTAATGACATTTGTAAAGTTCTTGGAATTGGTGTTGCACTTAGTGATAATACATCAACATTTTGCTTAATTTCTTTAATAATTTCTTTATGTTCAACCCCAAATCTTTGTTCCTCATCGATAATTAGTAAGCCTAAATCATTATATTTAATATCTTTAGATAGCAGACGGTGGGTACCGATTAAAATATCAACTTTACCTAATTTAACTTCATGGATTATTTCTTTAACTCTTGAAGCTGGGGTAAAGCGATTTAAAACTTGAATATTCATTGGGAAGTTTCTAAATCTACGTTTGAAACTTTCATAGTGTTGTGATGATAGGATGGTAGTTGGACATAAGAATGCGACTTGTTTACCATTCATCGCCGCCAAAAAGGCTGCCCGCATCGATACTTCAGTTTTTCCAAAGCCAACATCACCAATTAGTAGGCGATCCATTGCTTTATCACTCTGCATATCAGCCAAGATTTCCCTTACAGCAATATCTTGATCATTAGTTAGAATAAATTCTACTTCACGATTAAATTCTTCTTGTAGCTCTTCATCTAGTTCATAAGTAAAACCAGAGTTTTGGCTTCGATTTGTGTATAGTTCAACTAAGCGTCCAGCTAACTCATTTACCGAGGCTTGAACTTTAGATTTAGTTTTTTCCCATTCATCAGTACCAAGTCTATTTAACTTAGGTGCAACGCCATCTCTTGATACAAATTTTCTTACCAGTGAGAACTGATGAAGTGGAACGTGTAGTGAATCATTATTTCGATAAATTATCTTTAAAAAATCACGTTTATGACCATTGATCTCACGTGTTTCAATACCAACGTATTTTCCTACTCCATAAATATTATGGACAACATAGTCACCTGTTTGTAGTTCATTATATGTTTCTAATTGTTGCCCTTTATTAAACTTAGATGAGAATCTAGTGACATTAATCTTTGTATTAAAGATTTCATGTCTTGTATAAACATAGAGATCATCATAGTAAAAACCTTTAATAAAGTGTTCATCAATAAAATGAATACCATTATTATCAGAAATTGTATTTGAGTACTGTATATTTCTAGCCTTAAAGTCTTTTTCAATTAACTTTCTTTCCGCTTCACTTACTGATATTAAAACAACATTATCTTCTGCACTAGTAATAATGTTTTCTAGTACATACTCATATTGATTAATCGGAATATCAATTTCATGTATCTTCTTATAATCAACGGCTTTACCGAGGACATTTTCGATATTTACTGATGGGTATTTCGCAAGTAAGTGTTCAAAGTTGTTCCAAACACTGAAAATTAATGGCAGTTGGCCATTATCATATAATTCTTTAGCATAATCAATGGTTTCTGTATTGATCATTCTTTCATTATTCTTAATCGTAATTTCATCTGAGTAAATTATGCGTGCTTTTGGGGCATAATCTAATAGGGATGTATCTTGATCTAAATAAGCATAGTAATTATAAAGAATTGGTGTTGAAATATTCGATTTTAAATATTCCATATGGGTATCTAAGTTATGTTGAAAATCATTTAATTTATCATGACTCTTGTCTGCCTTCATTGTGCTAGCTATTTTTTTGGTAATAGTTTCAACTTCAGCATCTGAGAATAAGATATCAGTTGCAGGTACTATCGTTACTTGGTCAATCTTATCAATTGTTAATTGGGTATCAATATCAAAAAATCTAATTGATTCAATTTCATTATCAAAAAATTCAATTCTAATTGGGTTGTCGTAATTAATTGAGTAGATATCGACGATCTCACCACGAATTGAGAAGGTTAGAGGATGATCGACACGCTTGGTTAGCTGATAGCCCGCTTTTATAAATCTCGATCTTAATGATTGATAGTCAACTTCTTCATCAACTGAAAATGTTAAATGATTTTCTCTAAAAGTATTTACATCTGGCATTAGGCGTAAAAGTGATGCCGTATGAGCAATGTAAATTCCTGGTTGTTCATTTATAAGCATACTTAAAATAGCTAAACGGTTAGCTTTGAATTCTGGTGAAGCAGCTATTGATTCAATTCGCTTAGATTCTTCACTCATAAAAATATTGACGTCATCAAGCATATGCGATAATTTTTCATACAGTTGTTCAGCATGATATAAATTATCTTTAACGATTATTATTTGACCTTTATTTTTATTGTAGAGACTCGCAATTGATACAGCTTCTTCGATTGATGAGTTACTAGTTGAATCGAGATTATTATCGATATTTTTAACTATCTCATAATTTTCAAATTTTTTAAGTATATTATTCATATTAATCCTTAATTATACTTACTCATGAAGTCTGAGAATGTTAGATGTTCTAAATCTTCTGGTAAATATTCTAACTTTTTGAAGACCATTTTGAGTATTTCCATATCTTCTTTTGAAAATTTACCTAATACATAGTCAGCACGGTTCATTATTGGATTGTTTCCAATCCCAATTCTAAATTGCTTAACATCGCTTGTTTTTAAATGGCTAGCAATATTTTTAATACCATTATGACCGCCACCTGATCCTTTTGGTCGAACACGAACTTTTCCGACCGGTAGTGCTAAATCATCATAAATTACTAAAACATCATCTTTATCAATATTAAAGTAGTTCATCATTGATATTAGCGCTGTGCCTGATAAGTTTACGTAAGTTTCTGGTTTCATTAAGATTACCTTTTCACCATTTACTCTGATTGTTGTATAAATCGATTTAAATTTACTTTCATTAAAATCAACATTATGGGCTTTAGCAATCGCATCCAGTGCCATAAAGCCGACATTATGTCTTGTATTTTCATATTGTTTTCCTGGATTACCAATTCCAACTATTAATTTCATAAACCCTCCAATAATAAGAAAGAAGGCGTTAGCCTTCTTAGTTTTCTTCGTTTTCTACATACTTAATAACTAATCGTCTATCTTTTCCTTGACCGATACTGACAGTTCTTATATTTGGCATACCACTTAAATAATTGTGGGCTACACGTCTTTGGTCACTTGGTAAGAAATCTAATGTCGCATCGATCTTAGATTCTTGGACTTCACGTGCCACTTTATAGACAACTGATTCAAGTTTTTCATATATATTTGCTTTATAGTTATTAACATCCATAACTAACTTCAAGTTCTTTTTAAAGTGTGAGTTAGTTGCAGATCTAATTAAATTCGTGAATGCTTGTAATGTATTTCCGTCTTTACCAATAACAACACTGTTGTTTTGAGCATTTACAAAGATACGGAACATTTCATCGGAATAGTGAACATCAACGTGAACAGTCTGTTGTATATTATAAAAGAATGTTTCAATATACTCTTTTATAAAATCAATTATGTCAGAATCTGTAAATACGTTAATTGTGACACCATCTTCATTTTTTGTAGCAACATTGTAATGAATTAATGATGGATCAATACCTTCTTCATATGCAATATCATCTAAAATTTGCTTAACTGTTTCTCCGCTATATGTTTTCATTCTTTACCTACCTTTTTTGAGTTTTATTAGATTCTTTTTGAACCATTACATCACCTAGATAAGTTCTTAACACTGCCATCAGTGATGAGAAGATGTAGTAAATAGACATTGTTGTTGGTGTTGTTACAGCAATGAAGATCATCATAAAGATCATCATGTTTGTCATTCCACCCATTGGGTCTTTTGCTACTTGAGCTTGATCATATTTTTTATATGAACGATCTGCTTCTAAACGTTTCTTTGTTAAATACTGTGGTAATTTCATTGATACATATTGTGTTGCAATCATTAATACAATAATAACAACGTATAACCATGAGTTTGGTCCTGCTTTAAATCCATCAAATGGTTTTAAGTTTAAGTCAGCACCCATAACTAAGTTTGCTTTTCCTTGTAATGAACTTGCATAGTATACAGCTGATAACATTGCCATTAATAATGGTAATGGAATAAATGATCCTAATAAAGTCGAGAACATTTTAATATCATTATCTTTGTATAACTTTTGAATTTCTTGAGTTTTCATCATTACTGATTGTTGATCTGTACGGTTTTCATACTTTTTCTCAATTTTACTAATTTGCGGTTGAATTAACTGCATCTTACTTGAACCTTTTTGAGAACTAACCATTAATGGTAAAGTAATTAAGTTAACAACAACTGTTGCAATACCGATACCAAGAATAATACCCCAGTCAAGTACTTCAATTACGTAGTTAATAACATAAGTAATTGGTAATACGAATAAAGCATTAAACTTACTTACTGCCCATACATCTGTAAATGATGTTTGGAGAGAATATAGTTGACTTGGGTCTCCAGCTTCTGGACGAGCACAACCAACTAATACGAGTAATACGATAATTATCATAAATACTCTTTTTTGATTCTTAGAAAATTGATTCATTAATTATATCTCCTTTTTTCTATTTGCTTAAATAATTCTTGTAGTTGCTTTAAATTAGTTTCATAATCCTCAGTAAAATATTTATATCTAACTATAACAATTGCATCAAATGAGTATGAATCTTCAAATATAGTTTGCATCATCATTCTAATTTGTCTTTTAGTCTTATTCCTATATACTGCATTAGCTAATTTTTTTCCAACTGATATACCAACGCGTGCATGATCCTCTGATTTTGCTTGGTGATAGATCACAAAATATTTATTCAAATCTGATTTCTTCTTTTCGATTAAACCTTGAAACTCTTCAGCTCTTCTTATTCTATTTATTTTTTTCATATTAACATTATAAAAAAGTCACCAAATGGTGACAGTTTTATGCTGACAATACCTTTCTGCCTTTTTTTCTACGGCGTGCTAAAACTCTACGACCTGATGGTGTAGACATTCTTGCTCTAAAACCGTGAACTTTTTTTCTTTTTCGTTTACTTGGCTGATATGTTCTTTTCATATAAAGTTACCTCCAATTCTGTTTTCTTTATACTTCAAACTACTTATCTTATAGATAGTATTTGCTAGTAGATTATACATAAAATACATATCAAAGTCAATTGAAATCAAGTATTTATTATGATGAGCGAAAATCAGCTGTTTTTGCTGATTTTCAATAGTTTTGTTCTTAAACCCAAATTACCTGTGGATAACTCTTTATATCCCCGGCTTATTAACAGGATTATTTTCTATATTATCCACAGTGTGTGGATAATGTGCATAACTAATTAAACTTAGTGTTTATAAGGGTTTTTGAAATCTATCAACAAACATTTTCAAAAATATCGGCTTAGTTTATCCACAGTTATGAACAATTTTTTATTCACGGTGATTTTTTCAATAAAACTTGTGCACAAGATATACACGGTGGATTATGTGGATAGTTGTGGATAAGTCATTTAGAGCCTTTAAGAGTCGGCTTTTAAGATTATATTTTTGTGGATAAGAATTTATTCCATTTAATGGCTTTAATTTATCTTAAAATTAAGGTAAAATGATAATAATTGAAGGTGGTGAACTAATGTCGGAAGAAAATTCTTACTTAAAAAATATTTGGAAGAAAATCTCGGAAGATTTATCAAAAAATACAGAAGCAATTGATCCAGTTGTGTACACTACTTACTTTACAAGCGCGGAAATATACGAAATTACAAAAAATAACATAATTAGACTTAAAGTTGGTTCAAATATGGACAAAATGATTTTAGAAAAGTTTATTGGTGTTATTACTGAAACCTCTAATAAGCATTTGGGCGGTAATTATAATGTTGAAATTTATAATTCCGATGAGTTAGATGTTTTAATAGGCCAAAGTGAAGAAAGAAAAACCAACCTTAAACTAGATTTAGAAATTGATTTAGTTGATAACTTACAAGCGCAATATACATTTGATAATTTTGTCGTTGGAGAAAGTAATAAAGAATCGCATGCTGCAGCTTTAGCATCAGCAATTCAACCAGGTGAGTTTTATAACCCTTTATTTATATATGGTAATTCAGGGCTTGGTAAAACACATTTACTCCATGCAATTGGAAATTACTCAAAAAAGAACAATAAAGATCTAAAAGTTCTCTATATTACGAGTAATGATTATGTAACGCGGGTCGTAAACAGCTTTAGAGATAAGAACACTGAAGAATTCAAACAAGATATGTACAATTTAGACATATTATTAATTGATGATATTCAATTCTTATCAGGAAAAGATAAATCACATGAGATATTTTTCTCGATTTTTAACGAACTAGTTAATAATCGTAAGCAGATTGTAATTACCAGTGATAAGCCACCAACAGAAATCAATGGTTTAGACGATCGATTAATTTCTCGTTTCTATTCTGGTTTATCATCAAGTGTTGATTCACCAGAGTTTGAAGTAGCTTATGCAATCCTTATTAAAAAACTGGAACAACAAATGATTAACCCAGATAATATCGATGATGATGTTATTTCTTATTTAGCAACACACTTTGCAAAAGACGTTAGAAAACTAGAAGGAGCCTTAAATAGGGTAATCTTTTATTCAATCAACTTTGGTAAAGAAGATCAGATTACAATGAAGATCGCAACTAAAGCCTTTAAGAATGAATCTAAAAAAGCTAATGACATAATTAGTCTTGATTCAATTAAAAGCACAGTCGCAAATTACTATGGATTAACGATTAAACAAATAGATTCAAAAAATAGAACAAGAATAATTGTTAATGCACGTCATATCTCAATGTTCTTAGTTAGAAAACATTTAGATTTATCTTATACTCAAATAGGAAATTCATTTGGGGGTAGAGATCACTCAACTGTAATTAACGCTTATGACAAGATAAGTGATAAATTAAAGACAGATAAGAGCTATAAAGTCGCAGTTGCAGAGATTGAGAACAAAATATTATCTAATTAGTTATACACAGTTATAAACAAGTTATAAACAGGCTAAAAAGTCGGTTATAGGCTTTAAACAAAGGGTTTTAGAAACTTATCCACAGTATCCACAGCCCTAATAATAATAAGTACTTAAATATAGTAATAAATAGGAGGAAATATTATGCATTTTAAAATTTCAAAGAAAACTTTTTATCAGGCACTAGATAAAGTCGCAAGAGCTATTTCAGCAAGTTCACCAATTCCAGCTTTATCAGGAATTAAAATCGTGATTGCTAATAACCAAATTGAATTAACTGCAAGTGATTCTGATATGTCAATCTTCGATATTGTAAAGAGTGATGAAGATAATCAATTAGTTATATATAAAGAAGGTTCAATTGTTATTGAAGGTAAGTATATTTTAGATATCGTTAGAAAAATTGACTCATCTACAATTGAAGTTGAAATTGCTGATGGTTACTTAACTAAAATATCAGGTGGTAATACAGAGTTTAAGATTAATGGTGTTCCAACAAGTGATTATCCATTAATTGATTTCTCTAAACCACAAGAATCATTTAAAATTTCTGCTAATGACTTACAAAAGATGATCGTCCAAACAAGTTTTGCAACGACTGATCGTGAAAATAGACCTATCTTAACTGGAGTTAATATTACTGTAGAGAATAAAGAACTTACATTTGCTGCAACTGATAGTAACCGTTTAGCTAGAAAAACACAGATAATTAAATGTGAAGATGAAATTAACTTTATCATTCCAGCTTCATCACTATTAAAAATTGCTAGAATCATTGATAAAAATAGTGAAGTTGAAATTGCTGTATCAGATAAGAAGGTTCAATTCTACTTTGAAGACATGATTATTCAAAATAGATTAATTGATGGAATTTTCCCAGATACTAATCGTTTTATTCCAAATGCATTTCAAACAATTATTACACTCGACTCAAGAGACCTATTAAACGCTATTGATCGTGCATCATTTATTAAAAGTATTGATGGAGTATCAATCGTAAACTTCCAAATTTCAGAAAATGAATTTATTGTTTCAAGTAAATCACAAGAAGTTGGATCTTCAGTTGAAGAAATTATTAAATATGAATATGAAGGAGAACCAATTAAAATATCCTTCTCAGGTAAATTCTTATCAGAAGCAATTCGTGCTATTGAAGGATCAAATATTAAAATATCTTTCGAAGGTGAGATGAAACCATTCGTTGTTCGTGAAGTCGATGACTTGAATTCAACGCATTTAATTTTACCAGTAAGAACAAACTACTAAATCAGTACAAATGTACTGATTTTTTTTATTGTCCTTAAAATGGATTTAAAACGGTATTTATGATATAATATCATAGTAAAATGCATTATTTAAGGAGTGATTTGATGATAATAAAGACTGAATACATTACTTTAGGACAATTAATGAAGTTTGCAGGTTTGGCCCACTCAGGTGGAGATATCAAATACTTACTGCAAGAGTCTGAAATAACAGTAAATGGCGAAGAAGAGAATCGCCGCGGAAAAAAATTGTATCCAGGAGATATTATAAAAATTGATGATCAAGTCATAACTATAAAAAATGATCAATAATATATCTTTAAGTAATTTTAGATCATATTCAAAACTTAATTTAAATCTAAGTAACAATATCAATGTATTAATTGGAAAAAATGGCCAGGGTAAAACTAATTTACTTGAATCAATATATTTTATATCCAACATTAGATCACATCGAACTAAAAATGATTTAGATTTAATAAAAAAAGGGCAAGAATACTCTAGAATTATTGTCAATAAGTCTAATAACAATAAAGACACCAACTTAACTTGCATTATTCATCAAGATGGAAAATACTTCTCAATTGATAATAATCCAATTAAGAAAACAAGTGAAATGTTAGGAATAATTAATACAGTACTCTTCTATCCTACAGAAACAACGCTATTTACAGACTCACCAGCGATTAGAAGAAATTTCTTCGATGTTGAAATAGGAAAAGTATCTAGTATTTATCTTAGTAATTTTCAATCCTTTAACAAGATTTTAAAGGATCGTAATCGTATTTTAAAAGCAGATAAAGTAGATACACTACTTTTAGAGATATTAACTAATCAGTTAATACCAGTACAAATTGAGATAAATCGTCGTCGTAAAATATTGATTGACTTTATTAATCAGAATATAGCTAAATATTTAGATCTACTTTTAGATGAAGCATTTCCAATTACAATAAACTATAGATCATCGATTACTGGCTTAGATACAAATGATTTAATTGATTTGTATAAGAAGTCAGAGAAAAAAGATCAACTATACCGTAATACCAGTGAAGGTATTCATCGCGATGATTATGAAATATACTCAAATGATATTGAAATAGATAAGTTTTTGTCACAAGGTCAAATTAGAATTGTGCTTTTAGCAATTAAATTAGTAATTGTTGACTTTATTTATGAAAAAACAAAAGAAACGCCAATATTGCTCTTAGATGATGTAATGTCAGAATTAGATATTAATAATCAAATGAACTTATTAAATGCTATTCCTGATTACGTTCAAACAATAATTACAACAACTGAGCAATCAAAAATATTTACAAATGACAATATAAATATAATTTATATCGAAAATAGTCAAATTAGAAATGAGGAGAATTAATGTCAGATATTAAAGGTAATGAAATATATGGTGCAGGTGATATTCAAGTCTTAGAAGGACTAGAAGCAGTTCGTACACGACCTGGTATGTACATTGGATCAACATCTAATACAGGTTTACACCATTTAGCTTGGGAAATCATCGATAATGGTATTGATGAGTCACTAGCTGGTTTCGCAACAGAAGTAAGAGTTACAATTAATAAAGACGGATCAATGACAGTTTCCGACAACGGTCGAGGTATGCCAACTGATCTTCATGAAAAAACAAAGGTTTCTGCAGTTGAAACTATTTTTACTGTTCTGCACTCAGGTGGTAAATTTGGTGGTGGAGCTTATAAAGTTTCAGGAGGACTACATGGTGTTGGGGCTGCAGTCGTTAACGCTTTATCAGAATCACTAGAAGTTAAAGTTTATCGTGAAGGTGAAGTTCACTATGTTAGATTTGAAGATGGTGGAACTACAGTTGAACCATTAAAAGTCATTGAAACATGCGATAAAACATTAAAAGGAACAGAAGTTACTTTTAAACCAGACATTAAAATTTTCCAAGAAGGTGTAATATTCGATTATAAGATCATTTATAACCGATTAAAACAAATGGCTTTCTTAAATAAAGGAATTAAAATCATATTAAATGATGATCGTACAGATAAAAAAGAAACAGTCTTCTATAATGAGGGTGGAATTAAGGACTATGTAGCTTATTTAAATAAGACAAAAGTTCCAATTCATGAAACAGTCGTTTATTGTGAAGGTGAAGAAGATGAAGTTATGGTTGAAGTAGCATTACAATATAACGATACTTTCCAAACAACACTCTACTCATTCGCAAATAATATTAATACTGGTGAAGGTGGAACCCATGAAGAAGGATTCAGAATGGCTTTAAACCGTGTTATCAATAACTATGCAAAAGATAATAATATTATTAAAAAAGACGAAGAAAACTTAATTGGAGAAGATATCCGTGAAGGATTAACAGCAATTGTTTCAATTAAACATACAAACCCACAATATGAGGGACAAACAAAAACTAAATTAGGTAACTCAGAAGTAAGAAGAATTGTATCAAGAATTTTCTCAGAACAATTCACTAGATTCTTATTAGAAAACCCTGATGAAGCAAAAATAATCATCGAAAAAGCTATGATTGCCTCAAAAGCACGTCAAGCGGCTTCCAAAGCTCGTGAAATTACTCGTCGTAAAGGCGCATTAGAAATTTCATCATTGCCTGGGAAATTAGCAGACTGTTCAAGTAAAGACGCAAGTGAAAGTGAAATTTTCATAGTGGAAGGGGATTCGGCTGGCGGAAGTGCTAAACAAGGCCGAGATTCTAAATTCCAAGCGATTTTACCACTAAGAGGTAAGATCTTAAACGTAGAAAAAGCAAACTTAAACAGAATTTTTGATAATAATGAAATTAAAGCAATGATCGCAGCCTTTGGTACAGGAGTTGGCGATGAATTAGATTTAGAAAGACTTAGATACCACAAAATAGTAATTATGACGGATGCCGATGTCGATGGTGCCCACATTAGAACATTACTATTAACATTCTTCTTTAGATTCTTTAAACCATTAATTGATGGAGGCTTTATTTATATTGCACAACCACCATTATTCAAGTTAAGCCAAGGTCGTCGTGAAGTATATGCTTATTCAAATGAAGAAATGGAAGAAATTAGAGATACGATGGATGGTCGAGTTTCACTCCAAAGATATAAAGGTCTTGGTGAAATGAACTCAGATCAATTATGGGAAACAACAATGTCACCAGAACACCGCGTCTTAATTCAAGTTACAATTGACGATGCGATTGAAGCAGATCAAGTATTTGATATGTTAATGGGTGATGAAGTTGAACCAAGAAGAAACTTTATAATTGAAAACTCAGAGTTTGTTGAAAACTTAGATATATAGGAGGTATTTATGAGTAAAGATAGTGAATTTTTAGAACATGATAATGTAAAAACACGCGATATATCCAAAGAAATTAAAACATCTTTCCTAGATTACTCCATGTCAGTTATCGTATCCCGTGCTTTACCAGATGTTCGAGACGGATTAAAGCCAGTACACCGTAGAATCCTTTATACAATGAATGATTTAGGTATGTACAGTGATAAACCACACAAGAAATCAGCAAGAATTGTTGGGGACGTTATGGGTAAATATCACCCACACGGTGACTCGGCAATTTATGAATCAATGGTTAGAATGTCACAAGACTTCTCATATCGTTATGAATTAATCGATGGTCATGGTAACTTTGGATCAATTGATGGAGACGGTGCAGCAGCAATGCGTTATACCGAAGCTCGTATGTCAAAAATATCCATGGAAATGTTACGTGACTTAAATAAAAACACAGTAAACTTTGTCGACAACTACGATGGTGAAGAAACAGAACCATCAGTTTTACCAGCGAGAATACCAAACTTACTAGTTAACGGTACAACAGGTATCGCAGTTGGTATGGCGACAAATATTCCACCACATAACTTAGGTGAAACTATTGATGCGACAATCGCAGTTATGGAAAATCCTGAGATTACTATCTTAGAATTAATGGAAAAACATATTTACGGACCAGACTTCCCAACCGGAGGTTACATTTTAGGTCGTTCAGGCATTAAAAAAGCTTTTGAAACAGGCCGTGGGTCTGTTATTATGCGTGCAAAAATTGAAACTGAGACATTGAAGAATGGACGTGTCCGTTTAGTTGTTAAAGAAATTCCGTATCAAGTAAACAAATCACGCTTAGTTGAAAAAATTGCACAATTAGTTAGAGATAAGCAAATTGAAGGTATTACCGACTTAAGAGACGAATCTAACCGTAATGGGATTAGAATTGTTATTGAATTAAGAAAAGACGTTCAAGAAGAAGTTATTTTAAACCAATTATATCGAATGACACCATTACAATCGACATTTGGAGTAAATATGCTAGCTCTAGTAAGAAATGTACCGCGTGTACTTAATCTAAAAGAGATATTAGAGTATTATATTGAACACCAAATCGAAGTTGTTACGAGAATGACGCAATTTGATTTAGATAAAGCTGAAGATCGTGCGCATATCTTAGAAGGTTTAAGAATTGCCCTAGATAATATTGATGAAATTATCTCAATTATTAGAAAAGCATCAGATGATGCATCAGCACAAGCTGAATTAACTAAACGTTTTGCTTTATCAGAAAGACAAACAAAAGCTATTCTAGATATGCAATTACGTCGATTAACAGGATTACAAAGAGATCGTATTGAAAGTGAACATGAAGCATTACAAATTACTATTGCGGACTTACGCGATATCTTAGCAAACCAAGATCGAGTAGTAACTATAATTAAAGAAGATTTAATCGAAATTAAGAATAAATTTGGCGATGTTCGCCGAAGTGAGATTTCTAACGCTGAAATTGGTCTTGAAGATGAAGACTTAATCCCAGTTGAAGATATTTTCGTTACTTTAACAAACAATGGCTATATTAAACGTGTTAACGAGGATACATATCGTACACAAAGCCGTGGTGGACGTGGAATCAAAGGGATGTCGATCAATGATGATGATACAATTGACTCAATCGTTAAGATGTCGACGCATGATGACCTAATGATCTTTACTAATAAAGGTAAAGTCTTTAGAATCAAAGGGTATAGCGTACCTGCATCAGGCAGAACTTCTAAAGGAATCCCAATTATTAACCTAATTCAATTAAGTGAAGGTGAAGAAGTTAATACTATCTTCTCTACAAGCGATAAAGAAACTAAATACTTTGTCTTTGTAACTAAAGAAGGATTAGTCAAACGTGTTGAAATTGAAGAATTCGATTCAATTAGACAAACAGGTAAGATTGCAATTGCACTAAAAGCTGACGATGAGTTAGTCGGTGTTCGTCAAACATACGGTGATGATGAGATCATTATCGGTGGATCAAACGGTAATGCGGTTAGATTTAATGAATCAGACGTAAGAGCGATGGGTAGAAGTGCCTTCGGTGTTCGTGGATTCAATACTGATGGTAGCCATGTTATCGGCGTTGCTACAAACCGTGGCGGAGAATTCATCTTATCAATTACAGAAAACGGATTTGGTAAGAAAACTCCACTAGATACATATCGTTTAACTAAACGTGGTGGTAAAGGTGTTCGTTCAATTCAATTAAATGAGAGAAATGGTGAACTAATTGCACTACGTGCCGTAACTGGTGAAGAAGATCTAATGATTATTTCAGATAATGGAATAGTAATTAGAATTGACCTCCAAGATGTTGGTACATACTCAAGAAACACGCAAGGAGTTAAATTAATTAACTTAACTGAAGATTCGAAAGTATCTGCAGTCGCAATTATCGATAAAGATGAAGATATTGATGAAGAAGCTAGTGAAACAGTGATTGATACTGAAGTTATTGACTTAGAAGTAGCGGAAACAGATGTCGTTGAAGAAGAAACTGAATAAGTCATAAATGATTTATTGTATATAAATGGGTTATAGGTTATAATTCATGCATAGCAATAAGAAAGCTAAGTAGCTTGTAGAAGTATTTAGAGAGGTAACGATTGGTGAAAGTTACTTACTAAGCAAGCGAAATCTACTTTCTTGCATGGCCTAGCCCGGTAGTACCGTTAAAACTTTGAGGATGTTTCACGTGAAACATCAAATAAGGGTGGCAACACGAGATATCGTCCCTGACGATATCTTTTTTTATTTTAAAGGAGAGATATTATGTTAGATATTAAAGTAATTAGAGCTAATCCAGAAATGGTTAAAGAAAACATGCGCAAAAAGTTCCAAGATGAACGCGTACCGCTAGTTGATGAAGTAATTGCCTTAGATAAAGAATTAAGAGAGATTCAAACTGAGGGAGATCAATTAAGATCGAAAAGAAATACTACAAGTAAAGAAATCGGTAAACTAATGGGAGCGGGCAAACGTGATGAAGCAGAAGTTATCAAAGATGAAGTCCGTAACATTGGCGAACGTCTAACGCAACTTGAAGCTGACTTAGTTGAAAAACAAGCACGTTACAAAGAAATTATGTTTACGATCCCTAATATAATGGATGATTCAGTACCAATTGGTAAAGATGATACTGAGAACGTTGTAATTGAAACTCATGGAGATATTAGTGCTAAAGACTTTGAAGTCCCATATCATGCAGATATTATGACTAATCTTGGTGGTTTAGACTTAGAATCAGCTAGAAAGACTTCTGGTTCAGGTTTTTACTACTTATTAGGTGATGTCGCACGTATTCACTCAGCAGTTATTTCATATGCACGTGAGTTTATGATTGCGAAAGGATTTACTTATGTTATCCCGCCATACATGATTCGCGAAGAAGTTGTTAGTGGAGTTATGAGTTTCGAAGAGATGGATAACATGATGTATAAGATTGAAGGGGAAGACCTTTATTTAATTGGAACGAGTGAACACTCGACAATTGGTCGCTATATGGACAGTATTACTGATAAAGATCAATTACCACAAACTTTAACGTCATTTTCACCTTGCTTTAGAAAAGAAGTAGGGGCTCATGGTATTGAAGAACGTGGAGTTTATCGTGTTCACCAGTTCGAGAAACAAGAGATGGTAGTATTATGTGATCCTAAAGATTCAAAAGAATGGTTTGATAAACTTTATAAGTATTCAGTAGAGTTATTCTTAAGTCTTGATATCCCTGTTCAAGTAATTGAATGCTGTAGTGGTGACTTAGCAGACCTAAAAGTTAAATCAGTGGATGTTGAAGCATGGTCTCCAAGACAAGGTAAATACTTTGAAGTATGTTCAGCATCTAACTTAGGTGAAGCACAAGCACGTCGCTTAAAAATCCGTGTTGCTGGTGAAGAAGGTAATTACTACCCACATACATTAAACAATACTGTAGTAGCGCCACCGCGTATGTTAATCGCATTCTTTGAGAACAATGTTAATGCTGATGGATCAGTTAATATCCCTGAAGCTTTAAGACCATTTATGGGTGGTCAAACAATCATTAACCCAAAGTAATGTTACACGTGTAACAAAACTAAATAAAAGATCATAGACATTTGATTTAAATTAAAATAAATTATATAATGTCTTAGGCACAACAAATATATTGTAACCAGGTCAGGTCCGGAAGGAAGCAGCCTTACTCAATCCCTATTTGTGTGTGCCTTTTTTAATGCTTAATATGTTACAATATAATGGCGTAAAGAGGTGATTTTCATTAAAAAAGATGATGAATATTACATGAACATAGCTTTAGAAGAAGCTCAAAAAGCCTTTGATAAGGGCGAAATACCTGTTGGATGCCTAATAGTTAAGGATGATAAAATCCTTAGTCGAGCACACAACTTAAAAGAAGCCTTAAACTTAGCGACTGCTCATGCAGAAATCCTAGCAATTGATGCTGCAGCAAAAGAATTAGCTAATTGGCGATTAGAAAATACAACAATGTATGTAACTTTAGAACCATGCCCAATGTGTGCAGGAGCTATCGTTCATTCAAGAATAAATCGAGTTGTATTTGGTGCCTTAGATAATCGTGATGGTGCAGTAGTAAGTTCAAAACATATTTTTGAAAATAACCATAGTCATAAAGTATTTGTGACTAGTGGAGTAAAAGAAGTTGAAGCAAATAAAATAATAAATGATTTTTTAATAAACAAAAGAAAACGGTGAGTCAATGAACAAATTAATTTTAATTAATAAAGAGATGGATATGACATCACATGATTTAGTTAACATAGCGCGCAGAAGTTTAAGAACTAAAAAAATAGGTCATACCGGTACATTAGATCCAAATGCCACGGGTTTAATGGTTTTAGCAGTTAATAATGCGACTAAGTTAGTAAACTACTTACAAAATGATGATAAGGAGTATATTTTCCAAATGGAATTTGGTTATACGACTGATACATTAGACCAGTGGGGCGAGAAAGTTCAAGAACAAGCAGTTAAAGAATTCTCTAAAGCAGAGTTTGAAGAAGTGCTTAAATCATTTTTAGGTGATATCACTCAGACACCACCAATCTACTCAGCAATAAAAGTAAATGGTAAGAAGTTATACGAGTATGCTCGTGCTAATGAACCAGTTGAAATACCATCTCGTCAGGTTCATATTAGTGAGATAGAGTTATTAGATTTCGAAGATTCATATAAAGTACGTGTTGCTTGTTCATCAGGTACCTATATTAGAACTTTAATTGCTGATATCGCGGTTAAACTTGGTAATCTAGGGGTTATGACATCGTTAGTTCGTACGCGAGTTGGTCAGATGTATTTAGAAGATGCTATCTCAATTGATCAATTAAAAAACAATGAATTAAAGTTCGTTGATCCAGAAATAGTATTAGAGGCTTATAAGAAGGTTGAATACCCAGATCAAGCTGATATCTTCAATGGACGAAGAATTGAACTCGACGTAGCTGAAGATTTAGTACTAATTACAATTAATAATAAATCAATGGCATTTTATGAAAGAGAAGATAATAAAACATTTAAGTGTAAGCGAGGTCTTTGGTAATGAGAATAATACATCTACAAGTAGGGGGAAGTATTAATAGTCATATGGACGCTAGCGTTAGTGCTATCGGTTTTTTTGATGGACTTCATGCAGGCCACCGCCAATTAATCGCTAAAGCGATGGAGATTGCTAAAGAAAAGGGATTAAAGTCTTCTTTAATTACTTTTTCGCCATCACCACAGTCATTTCTACTTAAATCAGAAGAGCATTTACTTACGACAATTAGTGAGCGAATTAAGTTAGCTGAAGAAATAGGCTTAGATCAAATAATTATCTTGAAGTTTAATAAGAAGTTATCACAGTTAAGTCCAGATGAGTTTCATGAAGAAATAATTCAAAAGATGAACATTAAACACTTAGTTTGTGGTGAAGACTTTAGATATGGTTTTAAAGGGGCAGGATCAGTTGAAAGTTTAAAAACTGATAAGCGTTTTTCACTCAGTGTCATTAATGATATAAAAGCTGAAGATAATCGTATCTCTTCAACTTTAATTAAATCAGCCTTAAGTGAAGGTGATTTAGTTTCAGTCGAGAAATACCTAACTAAACCATATGCTATTGATGGTTATGTAAAACATGGAAGAAAATTAGGACGTACAATTGGCTTTCCAACTGTTAACCTTTCTTACTCAAAAACTAAGATCCTTCCGCGTGATGGTATTTATATTGGAATTACGACAGTTAGAGGTAAGAACTATGTCTCAACTATTAATATAGGTCACAATCCAACGGTTAATACTGTTATCGATAAATCAGTTGAATCATTCATTCATGATTTTGATGAGGATATCTATAATGAGCGTGTCAGTTTTAAATTTATAAAAAGAATTCGCGATGAACTTAAATTTGCGAGTGTTGAGGAGCTAATTAGCCAAATGCATAAAGATATTCAAGCAAGTGAGGATTTCTTTGATTCTAAGACGAGAGAAGGTTATGAAATTGAAACTATTTAAAATCGTAGATGAAACAGTAGAGTTATTTAATCAAAGCTACAATCGCTACAATGAAATAGAAGAATATGTTAATAACTTCTTACATGATGTAGTAGGTGCTAATGAGAAATATATTGGAACTACTTCACGCGTTAAAAGTGATGTTAGTTTAAGAAACAAGATAGTTAAACGTAAGTATTACTTAGAGTTCGATAATGCTCAAGATATTATCGATAATTTATCAGATGTAATTGGAGTTACGATTGAATGTCGCTTTAAAGAAGATGAAGCGGCGATCTATAGTTTATTAGAAGAAAACTTTAATCTATCTGATTCAGGCTATGCTCAGTCAAAAACTGATCCAAGTATTTTTATGAATTTTTCGATGAAACAGCCACAAATTCAAAATAATGGCTTTGATATATATAGAATTGATGGTTATTTCATCAATAATGATGTTAAAACTAATTTTGAATTACAGATTAAGTCACTAATCAATACATTCTGGTCTGGAATAGAACATGAAGTTATTTATAAGAACAATAACTATCTACTCTTTGATTCATTCTTAAAAGACCTATTACTATCTGTTAAGAGTAATCTTGATGTTATTGATAGTCAGTTAACGCAAATCTATACTGAGATGACCTATAAGGGTAATGACTCTTTAGGAATGGATGGAACTAACTTTAAAGCTTTCCTTGGTAAAGAGATAAATAACATCTTTGCAAATAAGTTAAAAGAAACTTCACAGATTGAGATTGATATTAAGAAGATATCAGCCTTATTGTCACACTACCTATATTTAGATGACTTTGTTACATCAGACTATCCGCAGTTAATTATGCTTAACTATTTTGAAAAGTTAGATCTACTTTCTAAAACGGATATGGATTTCACAAGGTCAATTAATATTGAAAAGGATAATGATCATCTAAGTGTCTTCCATCATATATTTGGTAACTACTGTTATGAAGTAATCAATATCGATTTTGATTGGCATGTATTGTTTGCTATGCTCTTAATGTTAAAAGATGCAGACGCTACGCTTAAATTTAATGGCTTTATCAGCTTTATTGAAGATTTAATTTTTGAGCCAAGATGGTTTCAAAACATTATTGCGCAAATTAACACTAATGTTAAACTACCAGGCTTGCATGATGATGTAATTAGAATTGTTGCGCAAGTATTAGTTGATCAAAATAGTGTTGAAGTAATATATGAAGAAAACTTGTACAATGTAATGGTAGTTGTCAGAACCTTTATGAATGACTTATTAAAGAAATCTAAGTCTTATGATAGCTTAATTATCAATAGTGATTATGACTTACTAATTCACAATTTAAACAAAGTATTTAATTAATAGAAGGAGATTATATATGGGATATACAGCATTATATAGAAAATATCGTCCATCAACATTTGAAGATGTGATAGGACAAAAGCATATTGTAACAACTTTAAACAATGCTTTAGAGAAAAATCGATTGGCTCATGCTTATCTTTTTTCAGGCCCATCAGGAAATGGTAAAACTTCTATTGCTAAACTTTTTGCAAAAGCAATTAACTGTACTAGTGAAACGGAAGTTATATGTGATCAGTGTGATAACTGTTTAAATACTAAGAACAATATTCATCCTGATATCGTGGAAATTGACGCGGCTTCAAATAACGGAGTTGAAGAAATCAGAAATATTATCGAGAAGGTTAAGTACGCTCCCCTTAATGGTAAATATAAAGTGTATATCATTGATGAGGTTCATATGCTATCACTAGGTGCCTTTAATGCCTTACTAAAGACATTAGAAGAACCACCTAAGCATGTAGTATTTATCCTAGCAACAACTGAACCACACAAAGTCATTCCAACAATTATTTCACGTTGTCAAAGATATGATTTCACACGTGTATCAGAAGCAGATATAGCTAGTAATATTGTTAAAATTCTAGATAAAGAATCAGTTGCTTATGAGGATAAGGCGGTTGATTTAATTAGTAATTTAGCAGATGGCGGAGTAAGAGAGAGTCTTTCAATCCTTGAGCAAGCAATTGCTTACTCAGTTGATAATATTCAATTAGAAGATGTTCGTAGAATATACGGAATTGTCACAAAGGATGATAAGATCAATCTATTAGATAGTATTCTTAAAGCAGATATGATGGAAACATTAAAACTATTAACTGAAATTTCTGACAATGGTAATAACTTAGAAAGATTAAATACTGATTTAATTAACATATTAAAAGAAAGTGTTATTTATAAATATGCTAAATCTAGCGATTTAATTATGACACTTGATGAAAGTTCAATCAAAAAAATTACTAACATGGCGAGTGCTAAACAACTTTTAGAAATGATTGATATCCTAATGGAAATTGACTCATCGAAAAAGAGCATTGCGGATCTACATTCATATATTCAACTAGGGTTTATTAAAATGATTAATATTATGGGTGAATCGAATGAAACAGTTATTAGTGTTCCAAAAGTTCAGGTTCAAGAAGCGGATAAAACGCAAGTTGAAACTATTCAAAGACCAAGACCAGAGGTTGAAGAGCTAACTCGTCCAAAAGTTGAAGTAGAAGAAGTTAAGACTGAAGTTAAAGATACAGTTATTAGACAAGAAAACACTCAACCGCTTGCAAGTAAACCAGAGCAAGTGGAAACAGTAGAAGTTGTTGAAGTAGAACCTGAAGTTAAAGTTAGTCCGGAAATCACAAGAGTAACTGAGGAAAATAATGTTACTGAAACACCGCTAGAGCCAGTTAAGGAAGTTGTTAAAGAGGTAGTTAATTTAGAGTTAGATACAGAAATGTTATTATCACTCTTAACTTTTGCTAATAAAGATAATCGAATTAAGATTGAAGGTAAATGGTCGCAAATCCAAAATTATGTTACTGATATTGAATTTGCTAAATATGTGCATAAGTTAAAATTCTCGCAGTTACTGGCTGTTGGAGAAAATTATGCTTTAATTGTAGTTGAGAATCGTATTGTAGCTGATGATATTAACCAAGAAGCTAACCAAATTGGTATTAGTGACTTTATTAAAGAGAAATTAGCTGAAGAATTAAGAGTATTTGCAATTTCTAACTCACATAAAGATGAATTAATTCAAACCTTTAGAGAAAGATCAGGTAAGAATAATTTACCAAGTGAAATAAAAGTTGAAATATTGAAAAAAGCAGTTGATCCAACGGTTAAAACATTAGAAATGAAAGCAGAAGAATTATTTGGTGCTGATGGCTTTATAGTAGAGGAGTAAATATGTTATATCCTAAATCATTAGAAAGTTTAATTGAAAATCTTAAAAAATTGCCTGGTGTTGGCCAAAAAACAGCAGAAAGATACGCTTTAAGTATCTTAGGTCTAGAAATGGATGAAGTTAGTGACTTGGCTGAAGCAATTATAGAACTAAAAGCTAAAATAAAAAACTGCCGTAAATGTGGAAATCTATCCGAAGATGATTTGTGCGCAATATGTCAGGATGAATTACGTGATAGTAGTATAATTTGTGTAGTTGCTAATACGACCGACACAATTGCAATGGAAAAAACTGAAAATTATCATGGAACATATCATGTCTTAAATGGTTTAATCTCACCGTCAAAAGGTGTATTACCAGATGATCTGAATATTAAATCACTTAAAGAACGTTTAAATGATGGCGTTGAAGAAGTTATTATCGCAACCAACTTAACTGTTGAAGGTGATACTACTTCATTATATTTATCAAAACTGATTGCTATGGAGAATCCAGAAGTAAAAGTAACGAGAATTGCTCATGGATTACCAGTTGGTGGCCACTTAGATTACGCTGATGATTTAACGATTATTAAAGCTTTGGAAGGTAGATTTAAAATATAGGAGGGGTAAAATGAGATATACAATTGTAAATCGAATGGATAAATTATCGCTTGAAACAAGTACATATATTGACAATAGACTTAAAGAATCTGATTTAATCAGAGATGATGAAAACCCAGAACTAGTAGTTGTAGTTGGTGGAGATGGGACCTTTTTAGTTGGTATTCACAAATATTTAGAAAATATTTCCGATATATTAATGGTAGGTATTCACACGGGAACACTCGGCTTCTTTGCCGATTTTAAAATTGAAGAAGTTGATTATTTAGTTGACTGTATCCTAGCTAATAAGCCGGAAGTATCAACTAAACGACTACTTGAGATTCATTTAAAAGAAGAAGATAATACTGAAGTTTTCTATGCATTAAATGAGTCGCGCGTTGAGAATATTATCAAAACGCAAATCCTAGATGTCTATATTAATGATGTGCATTTGGAAACATTTAGAGGAACAGGAATCTGTGTTTCAACTCAACCTGGATCAACAGGGTATAATCGTTCTTTAAAAGCTGCGGTTATATCTGATGAGTTAGAATTAATTCAGGTAGCGGAAATTACTGGAATTCACCATCGCTTATTCCAATCACTTCAAGTTCCATTAATATTAGATGCAAATACAAATGTTAAGTTCACGAGCCCAAGTTTTAAAGAAGCGATAATGTGTTATGACCACTTATCAATTCCAATCCATGATGTTCAAGAAGTAGAATTTAAGTTATCAGAAGATAAAAAGGTAAATTTTGCTCGCTATCATGATAAGTTAACCTATACCCACCGTATTAGATCCTTATTTTAATCGGTGATTAAATTATAAAAGATACGTTTAGTCAAATATGGCTAAACGTATTTTTATTTGGAGATAGAAAAAGTGAACTTCCTCATTATGAAGTAGTTCACTTTTAGTTTTACATTGATTAAACGAAGAATGTTCCGTTCTTTTGAATATTGTCACTTGCCATCTTAAAGATAATTGATAAAGGAATCATGTAAGACCATAGGGATGATCCTCCATAAGATATAAATGGAAGTGTGATTCCGGTAATTGGTAATAAACCAGTTATCATACCCATATTTTCTACCTGTTGGAAGACAATCATACCTAACATACCTATTGCCATTAACTTATTTCTTTGATCAGTTGAGTTAAAGGCAATTGATAATACCTTTAAATCAAATAAGCACGATAGGATAACGACAAATGATGTCCCGATAAAGCCAAAGTTTTGACCAATAACCGCAAAGATAAAGTCGTTTTGTGGTTCGGCAAATAATACTAAGACTTGTCTTAATGGATGTCCATCAATACCACCTGATCCAAGGGCTAATAAACCTTCATATAATTGGTTACCCCATGATCGCATATATTTTTCAGGCTCTAGCCAACCAAAGAAACGAGAAAGGCGTAGAGAATTAGAATCAAACAAATTAAGTAAAAATTGTTGATGATTAAAATAAATGTATAAGAAGATAGCGAACACTGCAATAAATGTTCCCATTGAAATGTATATCCAACTTCTTTGAATTCCTGAAACAAAAACCATGACCATAATTGAAATTACAATAACCAGTGGGATACCTGTATCTGGTTGTAAGACAATTAGAACTAGTGGTGGAATCGCAATTTTAAATATTTTTAAGAATAAACTAATATCCTCAGCATATGAATCTTCAACTTTTGCTTTGTTATGTTCACTAACAATATCAGCTGACATTAATATCAGCACAATTTTCATAAACTCACTGGGTTGAAATGATCCTATACCAGGAAATAGGAACCAGGCTCTGGCACCATTTATCTCTGATACAAAAGGTACATTAATAAATCGATCTAGAAATAGGAGAACTAAAGCTCCCATTAGTATCCAATACAGTATTGGTGTAATTTGATATAAATTATTTGTCCCAAGGTAAATCAAAAATCCGACTATCATAAATCCAGTGATATACCATAAGACTTGTTTTTCAATTAAGCCTCTAACATTTGATACTAGGGGCATTGCTAAATAGATAGATACCATTGATACCGTAAATAGGGCAGCCATTATAATTGTCAGTGTCCAATCAATATGAAACTTTTGTTTCACATAATTAGGCGATAAATTCATAATTTCAACTCCATATGGTAGTGTTCAATATTGGCATCCAAGTAAATATCACCATATTGCTCAAATCCTAATTTCTCATAAAATGGTAAAGCTTGAACCTGGGCACCAATTAAAATTCTCTTATGACCATCATTTCTAATGTCATCAATTAGATGTTGAATTAATTTTGCACCATATCCATGTTTTCGATGCTCTTTTAAGACGGCGACTCTTCCAATTGAAACATGATCATCATTATATACAATTCTTGCTGTACCAACATACTCGTCATTACTTACAATTAAGAAGTGTCTAGCATCATAGTCTAATTCATCAAGTTCTTCTTCAATTGAAACATTCTGTTCAATAACAAAGACTGACTTTCTTATATTTACAACCGCGAAAATTTCTGATTGTTTTTCTGCATAAACTATTTTCAAAATAAACCTCCTTTATTGATAGTACTATGCATTAATGTTATCATATTTGAGAGGTGTAGTGTATGCGTAAATTCAAAATAGACTTTGAAACAATTAAATATCCTTTAATTGTAATGTTAATAATGTTTCTTTTTAGGGGAATCAGTAATACTGTCCTAAGCGATGGGGTTATTGTTAATATTGATGGAAACTTTAAGTGGATTATTGGCTTAATGAGTATTATTCAATATTTCTCGACAATGGTAATCCAATATTTACCATTATTATTTGTAGTAATGTATTTATCGAAGAAATATAACTCATCAAAGCTTGTTTTAATGTTCTTTGTATCATTTTTACTCATCTCTACTATTACCGCAATCTATGGATCACATAACTTACCAGCTATCGCTTACGCAAGTTTCTTTGAAATTGATAGTTTAAGTTACTTTAGACCCGGAAATGTCGAGGTCATATTAAAACCATATCGAATTGGATTCTTTGCATCACTAATTTCTGGAGTTATTGTAGCATTCTCATATCGTTGGACTAATGCAAGAACTAAATATGCACTATTTCAATTTATTGATAAGAATGTCTTAGGTATTATCTATGTAATCGTACTATCATTTATAATGGGACTATTTCTTTCAGTTGCTTGGCCATTCGTAATTAAGTACTTATTTTTAATCTTTGATTGGATTGCTGAAGATATAACTAATCCACTCCACACACTAATCTATGGTTTCTTTGATAAAATTCTATCGCTATTTGAACTATCGGCTTTAAACCGTGAAACATTCTGGTACTCATCCCTAGGTGGATCATGGATGAGCAATGCTGGTGTAAATTACTTAGGTGATGTTTCAATTTGGCAAGCAACACTAAGTAATGAAGTATTTAGTGGTGGATTTGGTCGCTACTTAACACCATATTATATTATTAACCTATTCGCAATTCCAGGTTACATTATCGGACTATTCTCACTTTATACAGATAAACGTGAGCGATATAACAATATAATATTAGCGTCAATTCTAATTGCCTTTACCTTTGTAGCAGATTTATCAGTTCCAGTTGAAATACTTATGTTTGTAATTGCACCATTACTCTATGCATTCCACTTAGCAGTCTCAAGCTTAATCTTCGGAGCACTACATGGAATGGGACTATTCTTAGGATCAGTCTTCCCAGATGGTTTAGCAGGCGTAACCCTTGGTAATGGATTTGAATTTATCAGCTACTTTAAAAACCATAATTTAAGATCAACACTTGTAACACTAATTATTATTGGAATAGTTATCTTAATTATTTACATATTTGCTACAAGACTTTACTATCGATACTTAGCAATTGGTTTAATTAATAAGTTTGATATTGAAGCATATGTAGATGAGTTAGATAAGATCGTTGGTGGTATTTCAAATATAGAAGAAATAAACTCAAGTCCATTTAGACTATCAGTTAAACTAAAACGACCACAAATGTTTGATTATGAGTTTTTAGAAACAACTGACATTGGTCGTGTTAAGGAAACACGTACTATGTATTCAATTTATTATGGAACGGCATCGACAATAATTAGACAAGAAGTATTATTAAGAAAACAATTACAAGAAGACGAATTTTAAACAAATTAAAGTGCACATCATTAAAATAATTTAAAGAGTGCACTTTTTTATTAGGTTAAATAGACTTAAAATCTAATATTTAATTGGTGATAAAATGCTAAAAGTAAATAATGTAACTAAATACTATAAAAATACAAAAGGGGTAGAAAATATCTCCTTTCAAATTGAATCAGGCCAAGCTATTGGCATCATTGGTATTAATGGTAGTGGAAAAACGACTTTTTTCAAAGTTCTTTTAGGATTACTTAATGGTGATAGTGGCAGTATTTCCTATTTAGGTAAAGATATAAAAACTTATGATAATAAACTCTTAGGTTATCTACCAGAGGAGCGCTGCCTCTATAAAGACCTAACAGTTTTAGATCAGGTTCTCTTTCTTGGACGTTTAAAGAAGATGGAAGATCATATCATTGAAGAGAAACTTGATGAATACTTACAAATACTTGAAATAAGAAAGTATCGTCATCACATAATTGGAAAACTATCCAAAGGTAATCAGCAAAAAGTTCAAATAATCTGTGCCTTAATCCATGATCCAAAAATTATTGTTCTTGATGAACCACTCTCAGGTTTGGATATAATCAATGTTAATATTCTCAAACGATTAATCCATAAACTTAAAACTAATAATAAGATAATACTATTAGCTAGTCATCAGTTTGAACATATCGAAGAATTTTGTGAAAGGCTTTTGATATTAAAGAATGGCGATACAATGTTTAAGGGGTATATCAAAGAGTTAAAAGCCATGTCAAACTTACGCTATCTTCGGCTTGATAAACTGATGGCTGAAAAGTATCTTGATCAAATTGATTATACTAATATTAAAATGGGCCAGGAGTTCTATGAGTTAGAAATAGATAATCCAGATCATGCGAACTTTGTTCTTCACACGCTAGTAACTAAAGAGCGCGGTATCCTAGTTAGTTTAATGCAGCCAACCATCGAGAAAATTGTTAGAGAGTTTAACTTAGTATGAAACATTTGATTAGATTCTCAATTGATCGCCGCTTTAAGAACAAAATAACCATTATTCTGCATCTTTTAACGATCACAATTATGACTGGAGCACTCTTCTCAGATAAAATTATTGAATATTTTATTCCAAGCTCAAGTGAGAAAATAGAAGTTTATTACCATAAAGATATCAAACATTTATTTACTGATGAAGTTAGTGATGATCTTTTTGTATTTAAAGAGGGTTATCTAGATGAGTCAATTAATATCTACTATGAAGACAAATATATAATTGAAACGAAACATCCATTAGATCCACTAGTTTCTATTCAAGTAACAAGCGTTCTATCCAATCTTATCAGTGAGAAGTGGATGGAAAGCTTAAATGACCAATCACGCTTTGAAATTATAAGTAATATTTCCCCGGAAATAGTCGAACAGTCTTTAATTGAGAATTCATTCTCAAAAGATAAGGCTAATATCAGTATGTTTATGATTACAGGAATCTATTTTGCTATGCTCTCGTTCTCGACAATGATTGCTAATGAGGTTGTTTATGAGAAGACCTCAAAAGTATTAGAAATAGTTTTAACATCGATCTCAACCACAACCCATTACATATCTAAGATGATTGTTGCTTGGATGACCGTAATTATTCAGATGTTATTAATACTAGTGGAAGTCTCAACAATAATCTTTATCCGTAATCTCTACGATGAAGGTGCCGGCTTACTTGCTATTTTAAGAAAATATAACCTAATTGATCTTGACGCCTTAACCTTTAAAGATTTTATCAAACTGTTAGATATTGATGGAAACCTAATCTATATCCTAGCTGTAAGTTTAATCTACATGTTAATCGGCGTAGTTTTAGTTCAAATTATAATGGTCTGCATCTCGAGTTTTATTAATTCGATTGAAGAATCATCAGCTATTCATGGACCAGTTTATATAATCTTCTTACTAATCTATTACTTAGCACTAGCACTTAACTCACCACCCAAGCTATCATCAGGTATTGGCTACTACTTATCCTTAACTCCGATAACTTCAATGTTATTTATGCCCATGCGACTCTTACTTACTAAAGTAAGCATCTATGAAATATTACTAGGGATACTCTTATCATTAATAACTTTAACGATATTTTTAGTCTATGGATCAAAAGTTTATAATTTTGGAATTCTCGGCGGTTCCATTGGTATAAGCAAAATAGCGCGCAAAAGTGAAAAAGATAATAACTAAGATGTATCTAGTATGACAATTGTGTATAATATACTAAGTTAGAAAAGGTGTATATTATGAAACTATTGAAATCACTTTGTATTATATTTGGGTTTTCATTTTTGGGTGACATGCTGCACTCACTTTTCAATTTGCCAATTCCAGGATCAATAATTGGTCTACTTTTATTATTTATCGGATTATATACGAAAGTTCTTGATCTCGATTTAGTCGAAGATAGTGGAACTAGTCTTCAAAAGAACATGGGCTTTTTATTTATACCATTAATGGTTGGTTTAATTGATCAAGTCGAACTCTTAAAGTTATATGGTTTTAATCTACTAATTGTAATTATTGTTACAACAAGTGTAACCTATATAATTGTTGCGAAAGTTAGTCAGAAGGTGACTCGCCATGAATAATCCTTTATTTGGTATTACATTAAGCCTAGTTGCATACTTACTAGTAGCTGAAGTGCAAAAGAGAACTAAAATTGAACTATTAAATCCACTCCTATTTGGAGGAATCTTAGTTATTGCCTTTTTATTAGTATTTAATATTGATTTAGCTGACTATCAAGTTGGTGGCGATATGATTAAAGCGCTCATCGGTCCTGCAACCATTTCACTTGCGATACCACTTTATAAAAACTTAGACTTAATTAAGAAGAACGTGAAACTATTAATTGTCGCAATCACAACAGCAATTATTAGTCACTTTATAATATTAATGATAATTATCTTGTTACTGAATTTGGATAAAGACTTAGCATTAAGTTTAATTCCAAAATCAATTACTACACCGCTGGCGACAGATGTCAGTGGCGCAATTGGTGGAATATCAGAGATTACAATTATGGTAGTTCTATTAACTGGAATCTTTGGGGCAGCGATTTCCCCACTTATAAACAAGTTATTTAAGATAAATGATGATACAGCGATTGGTTTAGCCTTAGGGACGAGCTCACATGCGGTTGGAACTGCCAAAGCGGCCTCTACTAGTGAGACACAGGGCTCTTACTCAAGTATAGCGCTAATCCTTACGGGAATCTTTACGGTCATACTAGCGCCAGTCATGGCCTATATACTAGCTTTATTTATATAATTATTGCTGGGTGGTATTTGACTAACTTAAGTAGTTTACATATAATTGCCATAGAATGGATTGAGGTATGATAGAATGTGCAAACCAAAATTAACAATCTCAGAAGTAGCTAAATTAGCCGGAGTTTCAAAGACTACTATTTCTCATTACTTAAATGGGAAATTTGAATATATGTCAAAGGATACAAAGGAACATGTTGGTAGTATAATTAAAGAATCTGGCTATCAACCAAGTAAGATAGCTCAATCACTAAAGAGTCAAAACTCTTTTATCATTGGTATTATCGTATCAGATATTGAAAGTCCCTTTACTGCAGGTTTAATCAAAAGTGTCGAACAAGCATTATCAGGTTCAAATTATTTAATTATGACAGCTAACACTGATAATTCAATCGAAAAAGAAATTCAAGCAATTGAAGCAATGCAAGCACAACAAGTTGATGGTTTAATTGTCCACACGAATAATATGGATAATGATTATCTGGTATCTTTAGCTAAAGCAGAGTTTCCAATTATTTTAGCCGATCGTTTTGTAAATAATTTTGATTTTGATATCGTGCATATTGATAATGTTGAACCAATTCAAAACTTAGTTTCACATTTAGATCATGAGGGTTATGAAGATATCTATTTCTTTAGTGAGAATCCTGAACATATCTCAACGCGCCAATTACGTGTTAATGCCTTTAATAATATAATGGAAGCTAAGAATGTTACAAGTGATCAAGTTCGTTACATTGATATCTTGGATACAGAAGCAATTAAAGACCGCATTGTTGAGATTATGGAAAAGTTTGTTAAATATCGCCATAAGCCAGCAATCGTCTGCGAGAATGGTGTTGTACTATTTGTTATGGCTAAATGTATGAAAGAATTAGGGTTGAGTTTACCTGATGAGATTGCTTTATGTGGTTATGATGACTGGGGCGGTTTTGCAAGATTAGGTTGGGCGGATATGCTCTTTGATGGAATTACTACAGTATCACCATCAGTCTATGATCTTGGTCAGAAGGTTACTAATCTATTACTAGCGCGTATTAAAGATAGTAAAAGTGCTAGTGAGGAAGTAGTTCTACAAGCACCATTAATAATTCGTAACTCAACTGAACTTAGAAGTTTCAATTTAAAACAAGCACAAAAGAAAACCAATGAAAGCCTAAATAAATAGGTATCATTGGTTTTTTAATTGTTTGATTTTATTGGTACGACTTTGTTTTTTAAGTTCTTTATAGTTTTTTGCTAACTGGGCTTCATAATTACCTGAGTTCCAAGGAACATAGAACTGTTTATCTCGTATTGGATGGGGCATATATTGGATTTTATGCCATAGATCAGGTCGATCGTAAGGATATTTATCTTCATCTTCTAAATTAACGGGTGTATATTTAATATAATCGGGCATTTGATGCGGATTATTTCTTACATAGTCAATAGTTCGATCAATTGCTTCCGCAGCTGATTTAGATTTAGGTGATAGGGCTAAGTCAACTACCGCCACACTGAGTGGTAACTTGGCTTCCGGTAAGCCTAACTGATTTGATGCAGACACAGCTTCAAGTGTTCGAGCCACAGCTGCCGGGTTTCCTAGTCCAATATCTTCATAGGCAATTGCGATCAAACGTCTTTCAATTGATTGTTGATCACCAGCTAAGATTAATTTAGCTAAGTAATAGAGGGCAGCATCAACATCACTACCTCTAATTGATTTTTGTAATCCACTTAATACATCATAATGTCCATCACCATCACTATCAATATCAAGTGAAGGCTGTTTTGAGAAGGCCTGAACCATCTCTCTTGTAATATGTTTTCCAGCGATTAAGCATAATTCTAAGATATTTAGGGCTGTACGCATATCTCCACCTGAGTGTTGCGTTATCAATTCTAATGCATCATTATCAACTTCAATATTATTGAAATCTTCACTATCGGCAATCTTACGTAAGGCTTGGGTTAGATCATTTGCTTCAATTGGTAAGATTTCAAAGAGATGAACTCTTGATCTAATAGCTGGGTTGATTGCGAAATAAGGATTGGACGTTGTTGTCCCGATAACGGTAATTGTCCCATCTTCCAAGTGCGGGAGTAAGAGATCTTGCTTATCTTTATTTAGGCGGTGAATCTCTTCAACGATAACAATTAATCCATTTGAGAGTTTTCCTTCTTCAAAGATAGCGACTAAATCTTTCTTACTGCCGATTACGGCATTGAACATTCTAAATGGTCGCTTTAACTCTTGGGCAATGACGGTTGCGAGTGTCGTTTTTCCAGTTCCGGGATTTCCATATAGGATCATTGAAAATAGAGCATCTTTTTCTACCATTTGGCGTATGATTTGTCCGCTTCCGGTTAGATGCTCCTGTCCAATGACATGGTCTAATTTTGTTGGTCTTAATTTATGTGCTAATGGTGTTTTCATGTTTATACCTCTTTACTATTTTATCATTGTTTGCTAAATTATTGTAGGTAAGGGTGATATGATGAGAATTCTACTTCAAAAAGTGAATAAGGCCAGTGTTAAAATAGATGGTAAAGTGTATAATAGTATAGCAGAAGGGCTAGTATTGTTTGTTGGTTTTGCAAATAATGATACTTATGCCATTGTGGATAAAATGATTGAGAAGTTAGTTAATTTAAGAATATTAGAAGACGAGAGTGGAAAAACAAATAATTCAATCTTGTCGAAAGATTTAGAGGTACTTTCAATTTCTCAGTTTACACTTTACGCATCAACAGCAAAAGGTAGACGTCCTAGTTTTACAAAATCATCAAACAGTGAAGATGCAAGTAAGTTTTATGCTTACTTCAATGAGAAACTTAATGAGCATATTCCCGTTAAACCAGGAGTATTTCAAGCGGATATGAAAGTCCAGTTAGAAAATGATGGTCCATTCACAATAATGCTAGATAGTGAGGAATATCAATGGCACAAATAATAAAAGGCGACCAAATCGCAAAAACAATTACAGATAAAATTAAAGAAGAAGTAGAAAAATTAGATAAGAAGCCGAATTTATCGGTTATTTTAGTTGGGGAAGACTTTGCCAGTGAAGCTTATGTTCGCGGTAAGATAAAAGCCGGATCAAGAGTCGGGATTGAAGTTGATGTAATTAGATTTCCAGCCGATACTAAAGAAGCACAGGTTATTGAAGCAATTAAAATCTTAAATAATGATCATGATGTTAATGGAATTATCGTTCAATTACCACTTCCAGATCATTTAGATGTAGTAAAAATTGTCAATGAAGTTTCAGTTGAAAAAGATGTCGATGGATTTACATACTACAATGCCGGTCGTCTCTTTCGAGGCGAACCATTACTAAATCCATGTACACCACAAGGTATTATGTATATGTTAGAAGCTATGGAAGTTGAACTTGAAGGTATAAATGCGGTAGTCGTTGGAAGAAGTAACTTAGTTGGATTACCATTATCAAGAATGTTAACTGAAAAAGACGCGACAGTTACACTATGTCACAGTAAGACTAAAGATCTTAAATCAATTACAGCGCAAGCAGATTTACTAATAGTCGCAATTGGCCAGAGTAAATTTATAAATAATGAATATGTAAAAGATGGTGCAATCGTAATTGACGTTGGAATATCGCGTGATGAAAATAATAAATTGTCTGGTGATGTGGACTTTGATCAAGTAATTGATAGAGTATCAATGATTAGTCCAGTACCAAAAGGAGTAGGGCCAATGACGATTGCCATGCTACTTCAAAATACATTGAGAGCATATAAAGGAGAATTTTGTGGATAACTATAACTTAAATGATATTGTCGAAATGAAAAAACAACACCCTTGTCGCAAATCAATCTATTGGGAAATTATTCGTATGGGTGTCGATATTAAGATTAAATGCCTTGGATGTGGTGCAGTTATTATGCTAGAACGTCCATATTTCGAGAAGCGCCTGAAAAAGGTCTTAAGCGCTGAAGAAAAAGCAACTATAAATGTGTTATAATATATAAACGTTAATAGAAACTGGAGATGAGAATATGTCTTTATTAGCTGGAATCGTTGGTTTACCAAATGTTGGAAAATCAACTTTATTTAATGCAATAACAAAATCTAAAGTAGAGGCGGCTAACTACCCATTTGCGACAATTGATCCAAATGTTGGTGTAGTTGAAGTACCTGACTTAAGATTAAATGAAATAACTAAAAGAATTCAACCACAAAAAGTAATTCCGACAACATTCGAATTTATCGATATTGCGGGATTAGTTGAAGGTGCAAGTAAAGGTGAGGGTCTAGGAAATAGATTCTTATCACACATTCGTGAAGTAGATGCAATTTGTCATGTAGTTAGATGTTTTGATGATGAGCAAATTACACACGTTGCAGATTCGGTAGATCCAATTAGAGATATCGAAATTATCAACTTAGAATTAATTTTTGCGGACTTACAATCAATTGAAAATAGAATTGGACGTTTAAAATCAAAAGTTAAATCAAAAGATAAAGATGCTGTAGCTGAAAATAATTTATTAGAAAGATTTAGAGATTCACTTGAAGATAACGTTTTAATTAGAAACTTAGAATTAAATGAAGATGAAAAGAAAATCGCTAAAGGATTCCATTTATTAACTTATAAGCCAGTATTATATATTGCGAATATGAGTGATGAAGAAGTTGGAAGCCCAGAAGATAATGCATATTATAACTTAGTCGTTGAATATGCTAAAAACGAAAATTCAGACGTAATTCCAATTTCAGCTAAGACTGAAGAAGATTTAATGGATATGGACGATGAAGATAAAGCAATGTTCTTTGAAGAATTAGGTATTAATGAGAGTGGATTAGATCGTGTAATTCGTTCAACATATAAACTATTAGATTTAAGAACTTACTTTACTGCCGGAGAAAAAGAAGTTAGAGCTTGGACATTTAGAGCTGGAGCTAAGGCACCAGAAGCAGCGGGTGTAATTCACTCAGACTTTGAAAGAGGATTTATCCGTGCTGAGATTTACTCGTATGAAGATCTAATTACTTACGGTAGTGAATTAGAAATTAAGAATGCTGGACGTTTACGTTCAGAAGGAAAAGAATACGTTGTTGAAGACGGAGATATTATCCTATTTAGATTTAATGTATAGTATGGTAAAATAAAGTTGTAAGAAAGGTGGAATTACAATGAAATTAATATTAGCAATCGTTTCAAACGATGACAGTCAAAACGTTACAACGCTACTGACTAAAGAAAACTACTCAGTTACTCGTTTAGCAACCACTGGCGGATTTTTAAAAGCAGGAAACACGACAATTATCGTGGGTACTGAAACAGAAAATGTCGATAACGTAATTGAGTTAATTGGTCAAGAAAGTAAAAAACGTGTTGAAGTAGTGCCATCATCTGCATCTTATGATTTAGGAAGATTCGCATCATTCCCAGTTGAAGTTGAAGTTGGGGGAGCTACAATATTTGTACTTGATGTTGAACAATTTCTAAAACTATAAACGGATTGTAAAATCCGTTTTGTGCTTAGATAAGATAAAATAATAATAAGAAAGAGGAGTATTACATGAAAAGAGTTAGAGTAAGATATGCACCAAGTCCAACTGGACACCTACACATAGGGAATGCTAGAACAGCCCTATTTAACTATCTGTTCGCCAAACACCATGGTGGAGATTTTATATTAAGAATTGAAGACACAGATATTGAACGTAATGTGGAGGGTGGTGAAGAATCACAGTTAGAGTACTTAGAATGGCTAAATATTATGCCAGACGAGGCTCCACACCTACCTAATCCAAAGTATGCTCCTTATCGTCAAATGGAAAGACTAGATATTTATAATGTCTATGTTGAAGAATTACTTGAAGCTAAACATGCATACAAATGCTACTGTACAAGTGAAGAGTTAGAAGCTGACTATGAAGCACAAAAAGCTGCTGGTCATCCTTCAACTCGTTATAGCCGTAAATGTTTACACTTAAGTGCTGACGAAATTGCTGCAAATGAAGCAGCAGAAAAACCATTCATGGTTAGATTAAGAGTACCTGATGCAGAAACTTACACATTCAAAGATATGATCAGAGGCGAAGTTACATTCGAATCAAAAGATATTGGTGACTGGGTAATTAGAAAAACAAATGGTATTCCAACTTACAACTTTGCGGTTGTAATTGATGATCACTTAATGGATATTACACATGTCTTCCGTGGTGAAGAACACTTAAGTAATACACCAAGACAAATGATGGTCTTTAGAATGTTAGATTGGGAAACACCAACTTTCGGACATATGACATTAATTGTAAACAGCGAAGGTAAAAAACTTTCAAAACGTGATAACTCAATCATGCAATTCATGAGTCAATATCGTGAAGCAGGTTTCCTACCAGATGCAATGGTTAACTTTATGTCGCTATTAGGTTGGTCACCAGGTAATGAAGAAGAAATCTTCTCACACGATCGTTTAATCGAAATCTTTGATGAAAACAGATTATCAAAATCACCATCAATGTTCGATAAAGATAAACTAATGTGGATGAACAATAGATACATTCAAGTATTAAGTCCAGAAGACTACCAAGCTTTAGTTGTGCCATTTGTTAAAGCTAAATATGATACAAGCAATAAGACTGATGAATGGATTAATTTATTAATTGGATTATACCAAAGCCAATTACAATACGGAGAAGAAATCGTTGAATTAGTTAAACCATTCTTTGAAGACTTCACAGTCTTAGAATCAGCAAAAGAATTCTATGAAGCAGAAACTACTGAAACAGTAAGATTAGCTTTATTAAATGAAATCAATGCTATTGAAGAATGGGACGCTGTAAATATTAAAGCAGCAATCAAAAATGTTCAAAAAGAGACAGGAATTAAAGGTAAGCCACTATTTATGGGAGCTAGAACTTTAACGACTGGATCAGATCATGGACCAGACTTAGCAAATGCAATTCTACTAGTTGGAAAAGATGAAATTATTAACCGTTTAAACAGATAAAAGGAGCAGCTTAGCTGCTCCTTTTTTTAGTTATAAATTATTTTCTAAATAAGCGGTTTGGTTGATAAGTTGGGTTAGTTGTTAAGTTAATTTCCAACTCTTTTAATACTTTCTTATCAGTTGAAGATAAGATAACTGAAGAATGCATCTCTGTTGCTGATAAATTTGGTAATTGATCAAGGGCTATTCTTGCATACTCATTATCATTTGCTGCTACTGATAACATAATTAATACTTCATCAATATGTAGTAGCGGGCTCTTGTTACCTAAAGTATTAACTTTAAGTTTTTGAACTGGCTTAATAACATTTGATGAAATTAATGGAATGGCATCATCAATATCAGCTAATACTTTTAGTGAGTTTAATAAACAAGCTGATGCAGCTCCTAATAAGTCAGATGTTTTACCAGTAACAATACGGCCATCACTTAGTTGTAATGCAACAGCTGGTTTTCCAGTTTCTTTAGCCATAACATTTGAAATCTCAACAACCTTACGGTCTTGAATTGAAATCTCTGATTGATTCATTAGCATTTCTAACTTCTCAATTGTCTCAATTGTTTCCTTATTACGTTTATGGTTAACAACCGCAGTCATATAACGGCGAATAATCTCATCATTAGCAGCTTGTCTCACGACTTCATCGTCGATAATACATGATCCAATAACGTTAACTCCCATATCTGTTGGCGAATTATATGGAGAACTACTATAAATTTGCTTAAAGACGGAATTTAACACTGGATAAACTTCGGCATCACGATTATATGATGTTGCGACAATATTATATGCCTGTACATGGTAAGGGTCGATAATATTTACATCGTTTAAGTTAGCTGTCGCTGCTTCATAAGCAAGTTGGACAGGGTGGTTAATTGGAAGATCCCATACTGGGAAAGTTTCAAATTTTGCATAACCTGATTTCAAGCCTTTAACTGAATCTTGATATAGTTGTGATAAGCATAGTGCCATCTTTCCTGATCCAGATCCAGGTGCTGTAACCATTACTAATGGTCTTTTTGTTTCAATGTAGTCATTTCTTCCAAAGCCATCTTCGCTAAGTATAAGTGGAATATTTGTTGGATAACCTTCAATACGATAGTGGAGGTAAGTTTTCATACCTAAATTTTCAAGTTTTTCTTTAAAGATAATACAAGAGTCTTGGCCATCAAATTGTGTAATAACAACTGATCCGACATATAAGTGGTTGTCCTTAAAAACATCAGCTAAACGTAATACTTCTTGTGCGTAAGATAAATCATTATCGTTTCTTAATTTATTATGTTCAATATCTAGGGCACTAATCGCAATTACGATTTCAATATCATCCTTTAACTGTTTCATTAATTCTATTTTATTATTCTTTAGAAAGCCGGGTAGTACTCTTTCCGCATGGTAGTCATCGAAAAGTTTCCCTCCGAATTCCATATAAAGCTTATTATCAAACATTTCAATCCTATCTTGGATTTTTTCTTTTTGTAATCTAAAATATTTATCATTGTCAAAACCAATCTTTTTCATATTCACACCTCTTACCTATTATAACAAAAAAGGCGGTGTTTGATTTGTCAAAGTCTAAGAAATTATGTAATTTTAAAATTAAAGTGTTAAAATATAATAGTAGGAATATCTTTAAATAGATATAGAAAAAGGAAGGTATAATATGAAAAGAAGACCAGTAATTTTAGCAATTATGGATGGAGTAGGCCTAAGTGACAATGCCGCAGGTAATGCAGTAAAAAATGCGCACATGCCAAACTTAGAGTATTTGATTAAAAATGGAGCATATACAACATTAAAAGCACATGGTACCGCAGTTGGGTTACCATCTGACGATGATATGGGTAACTCAGAAGTTGGCCATAATGCATTAGGTTCAGGTCAGATTTATAGCCAAGGATCTAAATTGGTTAATGAATCGATAGCTTCTGGAGAACTATATCAAACCGATACTTGGAAAGAGTTAGTTAACATCGATGCTGATGCAACATTACATTTTATGGGCTTATTATCAGACGGTGGAATTCACTCAAACATCGCTCACTTAATTGACTTAGTTAAAAGAGCAAAAGAAGCAGGCGTTAAAACAGTTCGTGTACATGCATTAATGGATGGACGCGATGTACCTGAAACTTCAGGACTTGAATATGTTGAAAAATTAGAAGCAGTTTTTGCAGAATTAAATGATGAAAACTTTGACGCTAGAATTGCATCAGGTGGTGGAAGAATGTACATCACTATGGACCGTTATGATGCAGATTGGGATATGGTTGAACGTGGATGGAAGGCACATGTTTTAGGAGTGGGCCGTGAATTTGCAAATGCAAGTGAAGCAATCACTACATACCGTGAAGAGTTAGGCGTTAATGATCAAGACTTAAGAGAGTTCGTTATTGTTGAAGATGGTAAACCAGTAGGAACAATTGAAGACAATGATGCTATCGTATTCTTTAACTTTAGAGGTGACCGTGCAATTGAAATGTCAAAAGCATTCACTTATGGTGAAGAATTTGATAAGTTCGATCGTGTCCGTGTACCAAAAGTATTCTATGCTGGAATGCTACAATACGATGGTGATACAAACTTACCAGAGAACTACTTAGTACAACCACCACATATTACAAACACTTTAACGGAAAGATTAGTTGAAGAAGGTATTAATGAATATGCTATTTCCGAAACACAAAAATATGGTCATGTTACATACTTCTGGAATGGAAACAAATTAAATAAAGTTTCTGATGCATTAGAAACATGGGTAGAAATTAAATCAGATATGGTTCCATTTGAACAAAGACCATGGATGAAGGCAGCTGAAACAACTGACTTATTAATTGAAGCAATTGATTCAAATGATTATGGTTTCTTAAGAATTAACTATCCAGGTGGAGATATGGTTGGACATACAGGATCATACCTAGCAACTTTAATCTCAGTTGAAACAGTCGATCTACAAGTTGGTAGATTAATTGAAGCAGCTAAACGTAACGATGCAATCTTAATTGTTACTGCAGACCACGGTAATGCTGAAGAAATGTTCGAGAAAAAGAAAAATCCAACGGATGCTGATGCACCAAAAACAAGTCATACAACTAACTTAGTTCCATTTGTTATCTATAATGCAGATGTTGAATTAAAAGATGGTTTATTAGGATTATCTAATATTGCTGCGACAGTAACTGACTTACTAGGCGTTGATAAAGATCCAGTTTGGAACGAATCAATTATTAAAGTAATAAAGTAAATTTTAAAATAGAAAGGGCACGTAAGTGTCCTTTTATCTGCCATAAAGTAATTAGCCAAAGTCCTTTACTAATAAAGGATATAATAGTATAATAATAAAACGAGTGGATATAACAATATTTACTCCTTGCTCAAGAGAGCCATTAGACCAGAAGGAGGTGTACGCACATGCGTAAGTATGAAGTAATGTACATTGTGAACTCATCATTAGATGAAGATATGCGTAAAACTGAAATGACTAACATTGAAATGTTAATCAACATTAACGGAGGAACAGTCACTAAAACAGATGACTGGGGAATTCGTGGTTTTGCATACCCAATTGATCACATGTTAAAAGGGCATTATGTTGTTGTTGATTTTGAAGGTAACAATGACACAGTATCAGAATTACATCGTCTAACGAACATTAACAAAAACATCGTTCGTTTCATGATTATTAAAAAAGACTAAAAGAATAGGAGAAAAGATATATGATTAATAATGTAGTATTAGTTGGCAGGCTAACTCGTGATCCTGAACTTAGAAAAACTCAGTCAGGAACGTCAGTATTATCTTTTACTTGTGCAGTTAATAGAAGGTTCCAATCGCAAGAACAAACAGCTGATTTCATCAACTGTGTTGCCTGGAATCAAACTGCAGACTTCTTATCACGCTATGCAACAAAAGGGGCGTTAGTGAGTGTAGAAGGAAGAATCCAAACTAGAAACTATGAAGATAAAACAGGAAGCAGAGTTTATGTAACTGAAGTAGTCGCAGAACAAGTACAACTTTTAGAAAGTCGTGCAGAAGCTGAAAGACGTCAGTCTACTGGTGGAGGACAAGGTATGAATCAATATGATAATCAACCAAGTTTCTACGAAAGCAATGATTCAGTTAACGTCGAAGAAGAGTTTGGAGGACCAACACTAGATATTTCTAGTGATGATCTGCCATTTTAAATAGATAGGAGCAATCAATATGGGCTTTAGAAAATTCAGACCAAGAAAAAAAGTTTGTCATTTCTGTAAAAACAAAGTTGACCATGTAGACTATAAAGACATCGATCTTTTAAGAAAATATGTATCAGCTAATGGTAAAATAATTCCAAGAAGAGTTACAGGAACATGTGCTAAACACCAAAGAGTTTTAGCAACAGCAATCAAACAATCACGCGAAATGGCTTTAATTCCATACGTAGCGGAGTAATCGTAAATAAAAAGGGCCTTCGTGTATAATATATATGCGAAGGCTTTAATATTATTGGAGGTAATTATGAATTCAAGTGTTAGAAGAATAACCGATGGGGCATTTATGACCGCAATCATAGGATTACTCATCGTTTTAGATGGACAAAGTGGTATTTTGTTAGATGGATTGCTATTTTGGCTAATTCCAATACCAATCATAGTTTACTCAGTAAAATATGATACTAAATCAGGACTGATGGTGGCAGTATCAATCTCAATAATGGCATTTATGTTAACAATCGTAAATATCGCACTCTTAATAACCTTTTCCAATATTATTGGACTAGCTTATGCATTTGCGATCAACCGGAAATTTTCTGATAATCAAAGATTATTAATAACCTTTCTAGCGACATTTGTTTACTATGTCTTATCGATGATCGTCTTTGCCGGCTTCTTTGGCTATGATGCCGTGGCTGAACTAAAAGCTATGACTGAATTCTTGAGTGAATTTGCAGGCAAACTTGGCCAAGATCCAACCACAATAATTTCAAGATTAATGCAGGCCAATCCATTTTTCAAAATGATGATGACCTTTCCAATGTTTATCCCATCAATTATTGCCTTAATGCAGACAATAATTACTAATATGGTCGCGAAAGTGATTTTACAAAGATTATAACTTGCGAGTTTTGAAATAAAATCAATCTTAAACTTCAAATTACCAAAGAAAACAGGCTTAATTCTAATTGCTATATTATTAATCACTTATGTGTTTAATTTTTCAAATATTACTGCATACGAAAATGTTATAATAATAGTACAATTTAGTATTCAACTAGTCTTTATAATTATGGGTTTAATTCTTGCGCTGACTTTCACTATTTATGTGAAAGTTCCACTATTATCAATATTAGTTGCCATACTAATGATTGGAATGCCATATTTAATGTTTGGACTCGGTATTGTCAATGTATTTACTGAGGTTCGAAATATGATAGTAAGGAGAATGATAAATGAAAGATAAATTAGAGCAGTTAAAATTCACTGCAATAGTTGGTATATTAATTCAAATTGCCTTATTCACAGTATATATTTTCTTCTTTGGAGTTGGCGAGCATACATTTATAATTATGGGGCTCTTAGTATTTGAAAGTGCCATTATCTTTTATATTCTATCCGTCTATGAGAAAGAATTAAAAAAACAAATAGTCAATATTAAAGATATTGTTGAAGCAGAAACATACGCTGCCTTCTTAATTGGTAAACTTGGACTAGTAATCTACGATGAAGAATATAAAATCATTTGGATGAGTGACTATTTCCAATTAAATGGCATTGCTTATAAAGATCAAAAAGTAACATCTTGGATACCATCAACGGTTGAACTATTCAATGGTAACGTTGATGTGATTAATGCCAAGTATGATAATTACGTATTTAATATTGTTAGAAATAGTGAATCAAGACTCTTATACTTCAGAGATATTACATCAGAATATAATATTACTGAGAAGTATGATGCAGAGGCACCAGTAATGGGACTAATTCATTTAGATAACTATCAAGAATATACACAGTATGAAGAGGAATCACGTGTTTACTATATTGATTCAATCGTAAAACAGAACCTCTTAAATTGGGCTAGTGACCTTGGAATCTTTATTCGAAGATTAAGAAATGACCGCTACCTATTAATGATTAACTATAAGACATTTGAATCAATTAGAAATTCGAACTTCTCAATAATGAATACAATTAGAAAAGAAGCTCAAAATAATGACCTAGTATTATCCTTATCCATGGGGTTTGCCCTTGGATCATCTAATTACTTAGAACTAGAAGAAATATCAAATGATTTATTAGAGTTAGCTCAGAGTCGTGGTGGTGATCAAGTCGCAGTCAGAAATGTTGGAGAAGACATTAAATACTATGGTGGAAATAGCCAATCACGTGAGCGTCGTTCCAAAGCTCGTGTCCGGGTTATCTCACAAACATTTAGAGATCTCTTTAATGATAGTGACCGGGTAATAATTGTCTTACATAAAAACGCAGACTTTGATTGTGTCGGATCAGCACTTGTAATGAGTAAGATCATCCAAGCGCAAGGACGCGATGCTTATATTGTAACTGGCTCTGGTGGAATAGAATCGAAACTTAAAACATCACTAGAAAAACATGCCAAGGTATTAAGTAGAAATCATAATTTCATTGATGAAGATCAAGCCCTTGATTTACTAACCTATGAATCATTAGTACTATTATTAGATCACCACAACGATACGGTATCAAATAGCCCAAGATTAATTGCACAAGCAAATCGCATTGGGATTATCGACCACCATCGTCGTCGAGCAGACTATAACTTCCAACCACTGCTTGCCTATATTGAATCGGCAGCAAGTTCAACCGGAGAAATAGTTACTGAGTTATTAGCTTATCAAGAGCGTCGAATCGTTTTAACGCCACTGGAAGCAACGCTAGTCTATACTGGAATTGTGGTAGATACGAATGGATTTATCAATCGTGTTGGTTCGAGAACCTTTGAATCAGCATCAGTACTACAAGGCTATGGAGCTGATGCTCGCTATGCCAATGAAATGTTAGATGATACTTATGAAGATGTTCAACTTAAGAATCAAATTATTGCGAATATAATTAGAAGAAATGATGATGGAATTATCTTAGCGCCCGTTTATGATGGCACAATAATTCCACGAGAATTAATATCGAATGCAGCCGATGAATTACTAGCTATTCAAGGGACTAAAGCAGTCTTTGTAATTTCATCAATCGCAAGCGATACAATTGGAATTTCAGCAAGATCACGCGGAGATTTCAATGTTCAGAAAATAATGGAAAAAATGGGCGGTGGCGGACACTTCAATGCTGCTGCAGTCCAAATTAAAGAATTAAACTTTGAAGAAGTAATTGAGAATTTAAATGAAGTAATCGAAGCGTATTTAGAGGAGGTATATAACGATGAAAGTGATATTGTTAGATGATGTTAAAAATGTAGGTAAAAAAGGTGAGGTTGTAAAAGTCGCACCTGGATATGGAAGAAACTTCCTATTAAGAAATAAATTAGCAGTTCTTGCATCAGAAGGAAGCATGGACGTACTAAATGAGCAAAAAGCAGAACACCAAGCTAAAGAAGATGACAAAAAAGCACAAGCATTAATTGATAAAGAAAAAATTGAAAAATTATCTTTAGACTTCTACTTAAACGTAGGTAAAGAAGGTAAGTTATTTGGTTCAGTTTCTTCAAAACAAGTAGCAAGCGAATTAAATAAACGCTTTAAAATCAAGGTTGATCGTCGTAAGTTTTTAGACAATGGACCATATAGTCATTTAGGTGTAAATAAAGTTGGAGTTGAATTATACAAAGGTGTAATTGCTACAATCAATGTAAATATTAAGGAAAAGAAATAAATGTTTAAAAGTCTACCATCAAGTATTGATGCTGAGCATGCAATTTTAGGTGCGCTAATACTATATCCAGGAGCAATTAATACTGCCCTTGAATATGGTCTTTTAGCTGAGCACTTTTTCTTACCTGCTCACCAAGATATCTATCAAACGATGAATGATCTAGCATTAAGAGGTATTACTATTGATGGAACAATCTTAATTGATAAGTTAAAAGATTCAAACCTTTTAAATTCTATTGGTGGGATTGACTACATTATTCAATTAACGGATACCGCAACAACTATTTCAACCTTAAAACACTATGTTGAAATTATTATTGATAAGTTTAAGTTACGTCAATTAATTGAAATTATGACAGACTTAACTAGTGATGCTTTCAATAATCAAGGTGAAGTTGATGATGTTATGGATAAGGCTGAAAAGTTAATTCTTGACGTTACAAGATCACGTCGTAGTTCTGACTTTAGAGAAGCACGTGAAGTTGTTGAAACAGTATTAGAAGGAATTAAGGTTAAGAGTGAATCAGGAACAGGTATTACTGGTATGAAAACTGGTTATAAAGATCTTGATCGGATTACAAGTGGTTTCCAACGTGGGGATTTAATCATTTTGGCAGCTAGACCATCAGTTGGTAAGACGGCATTTGCCCTAAACTTAGCAACTAATATGGCAATGTACAATAACCTACCATCAGCGATTTTCTCACTAGAGATGCCAGCTGAGCAATTAATGTCGAGAATCTTAACTTTTGAGAGTGAAGTTGCGGGAACTAAGTTACGTGATGGAACGCTTAAAACAGATAAAGACTGGAATGCCCTTTATGAAGCAGCAAGTAGAGTAAAAGAGGCAAAAATATATATTGACGATAGTCCCTCACTAAGAATTTCAGAAATATTTTCTAAGTGTCGAAAACTAAAAGCGGAACACAATCTTGGTGTTATTATTATTGACTACTTACAGTTAATGGATTCAGGTAAACATGCTGAAAACAGACAACAGGCAGTATCAGAAATATCAAGAGCATTTAAAGGGTTAGCACGTGAACTAGATGTTCCTGTACTAGCACTTTCACAGCTATCTCGTGGTGTTGAAACGCGTCAAGATAAACGTCCAATGCTATCTGACTTACGTGAGTCAGGAGCAATTGAGCAGGATGCTGATATTGTTATGTTCTTATACCGCGAAGATTATCACAATATGGAAGAAGAATCAGATAAACAAGATACTGACGTAATTATTGCTAAACACCGTAATGGCTCCTTAGCAAACGTTACTCTAGTATTTGATAAGACAATCAATAAATTCTTCTCAAGAGTAAATCAACCAGGAGTGAATTTTTAATGAATGAAAAAAAACTAATATCTACTTTAGCAGCTATCGCTTTTATTAGTCTATTAATCGTAGTTTTACCACAGACCCTTAAAGCGAACGATAATCCAAGCTTAAACAAAAGTAGAATATTACAAGTTACCAACCAATCAATCTTAGAGCAAGAAATTGTTTCGGAAACAGAAAGCCCTATTTCGCAACAAGTACTTTATGCTGAAAACGAGATTGTGGGTGTAGTAACAGATTTAACATTAATCGAAGATATGATTGCTTCCGTTAGTAAAGAAGAGTATGAGGATGATTTCCCTGATGCAAACTTAGTACTAGGAGAAGATGTTTTTATTTCCGAAGAAATGTTGAACTTTCAATATGAAAATATTGATCAAGAAATAATTGATTATATCGTCGACAATGACCTTTTAGCAATTGAATCAAATAAGGTCACATTTTCAAATGGAGCGGTTATTTATGTAAAAGACCCAGCTGACTTTGAAAAAGCTAAAGAAGAATATCTATTAAACTTCATATCAGAAGAAGAAATGGAATTTATTAAAGTCGGTGAAGCAGTACCGTATGATCCAGAGGAATATTCTACTACAGCTTTAAGTTTAGAAATTGTTGAGAAATCAACGATTACAAAAGGCTATGCTTCAAAAGAAAATATTTATAAAGATCAAAGAGAAATTACTGAGTTTCTATCATATGGATATGGAACTGAAAAAGAATACTATACTGTCGAAGCCTTTGATACTGTAGATGGGGTTGCTTCTAAAGCAGGTATTTCTCCGCAACAGCTATTAACAATTAACCCGCATATTAAATCGCGTGAGCAATTAATTAAAGAAGGTGACCAATTAAATGTTACATTCTTTGATTCACCAATTAACGTTATCGTTAAAAGACGTAATGTTAAAAAAGAAGTTGTTTATGCTGCATCAGCACAGTTTGTTGAAGATCCAACTCTAGAAGAAGGTAAAACAGTAACAATTGTTAATGAAGAAACAGGATCAAACCGAGTTGCTTATGAAGAAACTTATGTAAATGGTCAACTAAAAGATGGATCGTTCCCAATTGAAACAACGGTTTTAAAAGAGCCAGTTCGTGAAGTTATTAAACGTGGAACAATGGTAATGCCAAAAGTTGGTTCAGGCCGCTTTAGATTACCAGTTGATAATGCAATACTAACATGTGGTTGGTACTGCTATAGAGGACATACTGCGATCGATCTTCAAAATGCTGTTAACCGCTATGGTTCAATTAGAGCTGCCGATAGAGGTGTTGTTGAAACAGCATCTTACCATGGAATTAATGGTTACTATGTTTGGATTAACCATAACAATGGTTACCGTACATACTACGGTCATATGAATACAAGACCTTATGTTCGCCCAGGACAAGTTGTTGATCGTGGAGAAGTCATCGGACAGATTGGTATGTCAGGTCTAGCGACCGGGCCCCATGTTCACTTTATGGTTACAAGAAATGGTGCACTAATAAATCCAAGTACGGTTGTGGGCTACTAATGAAATACTATATATTAGCAAGTGGCTCCAAAGGTAACTGTACAGTTATTCAAAGCTTAGACTCCACCATCGTTATCGATGCTGGAACGACAGATCGTCACTTAAAAGCATGCTTTAAAGAAATTGAAGTTGACTATAAAGATATCGATGCACTACTAATTACTCATACACATGGTGATCATATCAATCGAATCAATCTCTTTAAAGATAGTACAATGTATACACCAGAGTTTCTTGGCGATAAATACAAGCAAAAGAAACTTTACGGCGAAGAAGAATTTTCCATTGGAAACTTTAAGATTAAATCAATCACACTTTCACATGACCGTGCTTTAACGCTAGGCTATATTATTGAAAGTAATGATAAAAAATTAGTATATGTAACAGATACAGGCTACTTTAAGGATAAACACTTAGAAGAAATCTTTGATGCTGATTACTATATCTTTGAATCAAATCATGATCCAATCATGTTAATGGAAACAAATCGACCATTTATGCTAAAACAAAGAATTATGGCAATGGATGGTCACTTGAGTAATGATGATGCTAGTCTAGTATTATCACAAAGTGTTACCCCAAGAACCAAAGAAGTTGTTTTAGCTCACTTAAGTGAGGAAGCTAATGATGCAAAACTTGCAGTTAAATGTATGCGCGAATCACTGCCATTTGATGCAATAAATGTCAGAGCAGCAAAGCAATTCGAAATTATATATGGAGGCAATAACAATGAAAAATAATAAAAAGACAATTATATTTTCGCTAGTAGCAATAAGTTTATTAATGTGGAACTTATTCTTAACTACTAAGTTATATCAGAAACCAGAACTAGTTGATGGTCCAAATGATTCCAATACAGTCGTACAAAATTCAACTTATGCAACGACAGATTTAACCAAAGCTGCGGAAAAAGGTAATTTAAAAACAGTTGCGATTGCAACTGGTAGTGGTTCAGGTTCAGGCGCAATCTATCAAGCAAAAGCAGATGGCGACAAATACAAAGTAACAATTATTACTAACTACCACGTTGTCACAACTAACAAAGAAGTTGATGTCCTCTTTGCCAATGGTCAAACAATCGTAGGTAAAGTTATCGGAGGCGATATCTTCACCGATTTAGCAGTCGTTGAAGTTGAAACAAACTTCAAAGTAGAAGCCTTTACGATTGGTGATTCATCAACGCTTAAATTAGGCGAATGGGTCTTAGCAATCGGAAGCCCACTCGGACTTGAATTCTCAGGTTCAGTCAGTGAAGGAATTATTTCAGGTATTGACCGTATTCTTGGTGTTGATCTAAACAAAGATGGTGTTGATGACTGGGATATGTTAGTTGCTCAAACTACAGCAGCGATTAATCCAGGTAACTCAGGTGGACCGCTAATTAATTTAAACGGAGATTTAATTGGTATTAACTCAATGAAAATCTCACAATCAAGTGTTGAAGGGATGGCATTCTCAATCCCAATCAATGAGGCAATCCCAATTGTTGAACAATTAATCCAAACAGGCGAAGTTGTTAGACCATTAATCGGTTTATCAGCACGCTCATTAAGTGACTTTACAATGGCACAACGATCTTACTACGGATTACCGCTCGATGTTGAAGATGGAATTGTTGTAACCGATGTTATTGATCGTAGTGCAGCAGAAAAAGCTGGCATTGAAGTTGGCGATATTATTATTAAAATCAATCAAGATGAAGTAGTATCATTTAAAGACTTTAGAATTAACTTATATAAACATAAAAAAGGTGATGTCTTATCACTGACAATTCAAAGAGCTAATGAAGCATTAGAAATTGATGTAACACTGGAATGATAAATTTAGTTGTTGTTGGTAAGTTAAAAGAAAAAGCAATGCAGGCAATTAGTGATGAGTTTGAAATGCGTATTCAACCATATCATAAGCTAAAAATAACTGAGTTAAAAGATTTCACTAACTCAGGAAGTATTGATGCGATTGCTAAAGAAGCTGAATTAATTAAGAAGCAAATTAAGGATCGTGACTTCGTTATCGTTTTAGATTTAGATGGTAAGGATATTACTAGTCCACAACTTGCCGAAAAGATTGATGATGCATTCTTAAATCATGGATCAAACATTAGCTTTATTATTGGTGGCTCGATGGGGCTTTGTCCAACCATTAAAGCACGAGCAAATTATCGATGGAAACTATCTAGTCTAACCTTTACCCATCAATTTGCACGAATGATTGTCCTTGAACAAGTATATCGAGCGTTTAAAATATTGGCCAACGAACCTTATCACAAATAAGAAAATAGTGCTATAATAGTTGTATTAATGGGAGGTTTTTATGTATCAATTATATCCAAATGAGCAACTTGAACTTGAAGTTGAATCAATACCGCATTTAAAAGCAGGTAGAAGATCACGTTATTTATTATGGCTAGGGTTTATCTTAGTCGCTGTCGCATTATTTTACTCTTATGCAAGTAAGCAAGATTTCATCTTGAACATCATTACGATTGGATCAATTATTGGAGCGATAATTTGCTTTGTCGCATACTTTATCGCAATCGCTAATGGTAAGAAGAATGAAAAGTTTACTTATTACATTACTGATCGTCGCGTTATCCAAATAGATCAAGATAATAAATTAGTAAAAGAAGTCTTAAGAAACAAAATTAAACGTGTTCTTGTTGAACCGGTTACAGCAAATAAAGGTAGCGTAATCATTAATCCACGCAAACTCGATGCTCAGACTAAATATAAGAATGAATTGAAGGGTAATACCACTCAAAAATACACGAAAGACACCTTTATTATCGAGGATGTATCCAAGTTAGCTGAAATAGAAAATATAATTAAACTATAATCTATTTTAGTTGCTTAAAAGTGTAATTTAGTATATATTATAACCAGTAGGATGGAGGTAGACTATGAAAAGTTTTACAGCAGAAATTATTGATCCAGTAGGATTACACGCTAGACCTGCAACAATTGCAGTTTCAGTAGCAAGTAAATTTAAAAGCGACGTGACTATCGGATTTGACGGTCAAGAAGTAAATATGAAATCAATTCTAAACATAATTTCTTTAGGGGCAACACCAGGAGCTATGATAACAATCAAAACAGATGGTGAAGATGAAGAAGAAGCATTAGAAACAATTAGAGAAACATTACAAGCGCAAAAAGTAATAGCTTAGTAAAAGTTTAAAGAAGGCGCAGCCTTCTTTTTTTATGGAAAGGTAGTGGGGAAATGACAAAGTTAACAATCGAGCAATGGATGAATAGTGATAAGGTTTCACAAGAGTACAAAAATCAAATAAATATGATGACTCCTGAGCAACTTGAGGAAGCATTTCATAAAAATGTCGAGTTTGGTACAGCAGGAATGCGTGGGCTTATGGGCCTTGGTACTAATCGAATTAATGAGTTTACAATCGCACGTGCTGCTTTAGCATTTGCACAATTTGTAAACAGTCGAAACTTCAATAAACGTGTAGCAATCGCATATGATAACCGTAACAACTCAAAAAAGTTTGCGGAAATTTCTGCTAATGTTTTAGCGACACAAAATATTGAGGTCTTCATTTACGATAAAGTAATGGCGACACCACTACTATCTTACGCAGTTAGAGAATTAAATTGCGGTGGAGGAATCAATATTACCGCTTCACATAATCCAAAAGAATATAACGGCTTTAAAGTCTATAATGAAGCTGGCTGCCAATTAATCACAAGTTTAGCTAATCAAGTAGTTGAAAATGTTAATCAAATTGAAGATTATTTAAATATTGAAACACAAGCTAATCCAGAACAAGCAAATCTAATTAAACATATCGACAATACTCTAATCGATAAATATCGTAATGAAGTATTAGCGCAACAATTAGATTATGTAAAAAATGCTGAATTTTCACTAGTCTACTCACCGCAACATGGAGCAGGTATTAATGTTATTCCAGCACTGTTAGATCAAGCAGGTTATAACTATAGCTTAGTTGAATCACAATCAAATATAGATGGTGACTTTTCAAATACGCTATCACCAAATCCAGAAGATACTGATGCATATATTGAAGGAATTAAGCTTGCTAAAGAAAACAATGCTGATATCGTTGTTACAACTGACCCCGATGCAGATCGTTTAGGAGTGGCAGTAAGACATGATGGAGAATTTAGATTACTAAATGGAAATGAAACAACAGCGATTATCTTAAACTATATCTTTGAAAAACGTGTTAAAAGCAATAGTCTACCAAAAACACCATTTGTTGCAAACACAATTGTTACGAGTGATTTAGGCGATAAGATTGCTAATAAATATAATGCAACAATGCATAAAACTTTAACTGGATTTAAATATCTAGGAACATTAATTGATGAAGCAGATAACTTAGATAATTTCATCTTTGCTTATGAAGAAAGTTATGGTTCATTACCTTTACCACTTGTACGTGATAAGGATGCAGTTTCAGCAACACTTTTCTTAGCTGAAATCGCAGCTCACGCTAAGTTAGAAGGTAAAACTCTAATTGATGTTTTAGAAGAAGTATATGCAGAGTTTGGCTATCATGTTGATCAACAAGAAAGTATTACAGTTGCAGGACTTGATGGTGCTGAGAAAGTTGCAGCAATTATGAATAAGTTTTATTCAGAAACACTTGGACAAAATGACTTTGGTAATATCATTAAAATTGAAAACTATGATACGCAAGAATCAATTACAAGTAATGCAGTTAACCATTTAGATTTTGAAAAAGCGACCGTATTTAAAGTATTCTTTGAAGAGTTAGGCTGGATTGCTGTTCGTCCAAGTGGTACTGAACCGAAAATTAAAGTATACTATGCTGCAATAGGCGAGAGCCAAGAATTAGCAGAGAATCACTTTAAGATACTAAGTGATTATATAAAATATAAAATAGATTGAAGATGAGAAAATGAATAATAGAAAAGAATTTATCGTAGCCCTAGTTAGAGAAGCACAAGCGATGATTTTAGCCAAAATAGATGCTAATTATAATGTAGATATTAAAGGTGGAAATCAATCTGACTTAGTTACTGAAGTGGATGTTTCAGTTGAAGAGTTTTTAGTTGGAAGAATTCAAGCAGCTTATCCTAATGATGGATTTATTACTGAAGAAAATACGGTACCAATAGAAGATAAAGAATATGTTTGGATTATTGATCCAATTGATGGCACGATGAACTTTGTCTATATGTTACGTGACTTTGCTATTTCAGTTGCACTCTACCATAATAAGGTAGGTCAAATTGGAGTTATTTGTGACGTAGTAAATGATGAAATGATTGTTGGCGTTTTAAATGAAGGTGTTACTTTAAATGATAAACCAGTAAAAAATGTTCAACCAGTTACTTTACGTGAAGCAATCGTGGATGTATCACTAAGAACAATTGTTGGTTTAGAGAAAAAGGGTATAGCTGACTTAACGAAAATGTCGAGTTCAATTCTTTCACACCGTAATATGGGATCAGCAGCCTTAAGACTTGCACATATTGGGCTTGGTCGAATTCATATGTATATTTCTGATACTCTATGTATTTGGGATTTCGCGGCTGGGTTAGTTATTTTAAATGAACTTGGTGCTTACCATAACTTCTTAGAAGATGAAATTGTCTTTGATGCTAAACGTACAGATTTACTCGCATCGAATAATAAAACAATCCTTGATGAATTAAAAGAAAACTTTTACATTTAAATGTAAACCACTGAAAATATCATGTATAATATAGCATATAGAAAAGAGTGAGAAAATGAGTGTCAATTTACCAAAAAGATCTGAAGTAGCAATCAAAGATACATGGGATCTAGATGTTATTTTTAAAAATAATGAAGAATGGGAAGCATCATACAAAAAAGTAGAAGCAGAATATCCTGCAATTGAAAAGTTTAAAGGACATATCTTAGATAGTGCTGATACACTATTAGAATTATTAAAGTTTTCAGAAGCAGTGTCACTGCAAGCAATGCATTTATATGTATTTACTCATTTAAATTCTGATACAGATGTTTCAAATGGAACTTACTTAGCTATGCAAACACGTGCAATTAACTTAATTACAAATATTGAAGCGGCATTTGCTTTTATTGATCCAGAAATCCTAGAAGCTGATGAAAAAGTATTAGATGACTATATCAATTCAAATGATGAATTAACTGTCTACAAACATTACTTTAAACGTTTACTAGCACGTCGTCCATATACTTTAACTGATCGTGAAGAAAGTATTCTAGCGATGACATCAGGAACATTATCATTATTTGATGAAATCTATGGCGTTTATACAAACTCAGAAATGAAGATGCCAATTGTTAAAGATGAAAATGGCGTTGAAATGAAACTATCTTATGGAAGATATGCTAAATTAAGAGAAAATGCTAATAAAGATGTGAGAAGAGAAGCATTCATGGGTATGCATAATACTTATGGTGATAATAAGAACACTTTAGCAACTGTTTTAGCAGGTAATGTTAAAGCAGGAAACTTAAATGCAACTATTAGAGGCTATAATTCAGCAAGACACGCAGCATTATTTGCGAATAATGTTGATGAGTCAGTCTATGAAGGGCTGGTTTCAACAATTAATAATAATATTGACGCACTACACGAGTATGTTGCAGTGAGAAAAGATGTATTAGGATTAGATGAAATCAATATGTATGACCTATATACACCTCTAGTAGCTGAAGTAGATATTAAGTTTACCCAAGAAGCTGCTAAAGAGATTATTATTGAAGCACTAGCACCACTTGGAGAAGAATACGTTTCAGTTGTTAAACGTGCCTTTGATGAGCGTTGGATGGATTTAGTAGAAAATGAAAACAAGCGGTCAGGTGCTTATTCATCAGGAACATATGGAACAAACCCATATATTCTTATGAACTGGCAAGATTCATTAGATAACGTTTATACGTTAGCACATGAACTTGGTCACTCATTACATTCATACTACACAAGAAAATACCAACCACAAGTATATGGTAACTACTCAATCTTTGTTGCTGAAGTAGCTTCAACAACTAATGAGCAATTACTAACTGATTACTTCTTAAAGAAATATCCTGAAAAAGAAATGCAAGCATATATCTTAAACCATTACTTAGATGGTGTTAAAGGAACGGTCTTTAGACAAACTCAGTTTGCAGAATTCGAACACTTTATTTATACATCAGAACAAGCAGGCCAAGCCTTAACAGGAGAAATGTTAACTGAAGCTTACTTTGATATGAATAAAAAATATTATGGTGATGTAATGACATATGATAAAGAAATTGGTTATGAATGGGCATTAATTCCACATTTCTACTATAACTACTATGTTTATCAATATGCAACTGGCTTCTCAGCTGCAACTTCACTGGCATTAAATATTCTAAGTGGCGATCAAGCTAAGATTGATGCTTACATCGATTATCTAAAAGCAGGTTCAAGTGATTATCCAATTAATGTTCTTAAAAAGGCAGGAGTGGACATGAATTCACCAAAACCTATTGAAGATACACTAAAAGTATTTAGAGAAAGACTAGCTAAGCTGTCAGAAATTCTTCAAGATTAATTTAATTTATTAGAGGCTATCAAAATTGATAGCCTTTTTTAATAATTTTTATAATAATGCTTGCATAATCATTCATATGTTGTATAGTACATATGTATAGTGGTTCATATGAGGAGGAAACTATGAAACAATTAAAATTTAAAATCTCAGGATTAGAATGCGCGTCTTGTGCATCACAAATAGAAGAGGCTTCCCTAAAAATAAATGGGGTTAATGCTACATCAATCGATTTGATGCAGTATAACGTTAATATGCAAGTAGATGAAAGTGTCCGTGATAGTGATATCTTTAAACAGTTCAATATTATCGCAGATAAAATTGAGCCAGGGGCTGCACTAGTAGCTGAAAATGATCATGATCATGCTGATAAGGGCTCACATGCACTTTTAAGAATAATTAGTGCCAGTATATTACTAGTAATTGGCTTAATGATTAAGGAAAATGATGTCCTTAGTTTCGCATTCTTAATTACCTCATACCTAACCGTTGGTTATGACGTCTTAATATTAGCCTTTAAAAATATTATTCGTGGTAAAGCATTAGATGAAAACTTTTTAATGGGAATCGCAACCGTCGGTGCCTTTCTAATTAATGAGCGTTTTGAAGCAGTCCTTGTAATGCTCCTCTATCAATTAGGTGAGTACCTCCAAGACAAGGCTGTTAATGAATCAAAAAAATCAATTGCCAACTTAATGGATATTAAACCAGACTTTGCGATGAAGTTAGTCGATGGTCAAGAATATAAAGTTGATCCAGACTCAATTATGGTTGGAGATATTATTGTTGTTCGACCAGGTGAAAAGATTCCTTTAGATGGTAAAGTAATCAATGGTATCGGATATATTGATACTAAGGCTTTAACTGGTGAGTCACTACCACAAGATGTTCAAGTAGGATCTGATGTATTAAGTGGAGCAATCAACATTGATGGTGTCTTAGAAATAGAAGTAAGTAAAGCTTACTTTGAATCAACAGTAAAACAAATCTTAGATCTAGTTGAAAATGCTAGTGCTAATAAAGCACCAGCTGAGAAATTCATTGCTCGTTTTGCTAAATACTATACACCAGTTGTTGTCGTATTAGCGCTAATAATTGCCTTTGTGGTACCACTAGTTACTCAAGGTGTCTTATATGATTACTCATATATTTATAAAGCATTAACTTTCCTAGTTATTTCTTGTCCATGTGCCTTAGTTATTTCAGTGCCATTAAGTTTCTTTGGTGGTATCGGTGGAGCATCAAAAGTAGGGATCTTATTTAAAGGGTCAAACTATATTGAAGCATTATCAAAAGCGGAAAATGTTCTCTTTGATAAAACAGGAACATTAACAGAAGGTAACTTTGCTGTTACTGATATTGTAACTGAGTATGATAAAGCAATGGTAATTGAATATGCAGCGATGGCTGAGTACTATTCAAATCATCCAATCGCTAAATCGATAGTTAATGAGTATGGAAAAGAAATTGATATTAATGAATTAAGCCAAGCAGAAGAAATTGCGCATCACGGAGTTGGCGTTGTCTATAAAGGTAGCCAAGTTTGGTCGGGTAACTACAAATTAATGCAACTTAAAGAAATAGAAGTTAGTGAGTATGTGACTGACAAGTCAGTAATCTATTTAGCTATTGATGATAAATTCATTGGTGTGATTATTATTGCTGATGAGATTAAGCAAGAAGCATACCTAGCTATTAATAACTTAAGAGATTTAGGTATTAAAGATATTGAAATGGTAACTGGTGATAATCAAGTAATTGCATCTGACGTTGCTCGTGAGTTAGGCCTAGATGTTGCAAATGCTAACCTAACTCCAGTTGATAAAGTTAATATTGTTGAAAGATTCTTAGATCGTGATGAAAGTGTAGTCTTTGTTGGTGATGGTATTAATGATGCTCCAGTATTAACAATGGCAAGCGTTGGTGTTGCCATGGGTGGTTTAGGTAGTGATGCTGCGATTGAAGCAGCAGACATTGTAATTATGGATGATAATCCGAATAAGCTACCAATAGCAATTAAACATTCTCGTCGTACAATGCGCATTGTTAAACAAAATATTGTCTTTGCACTAGCAACTAAATTCCTCTTCCTAATTCTTGGAACACTTGGAATTTCATCAATGGCGATGGCGGTCTTTGCAGACGTCGGAGTGTCATTATTAGCTATATTAAATGCTTTAAGACTACTAAGAGTGAGATAAATGAAAAAGATTCTTCGGAATCTTTTTTTCTATGTGAAAAGTTTATGAAGTGCTTGAATTAAAGCTTTAAATACACTATGATATTACAAATTAGGTGATATTATGGAAAGAATTAAATCAAATCGGTTTACGCATCGAATCCTCTTAGGTTCAGTTTTATTTGGACTTTTCTTTGGAGCTGGTAACTTAATCTTCCCAGTTAATGTTGGTCAGTTAGCTGGTAACAATATGAATATTGCAACACTCGGGTTTTCAATAACTGCCGTCCTACTTCCTGTACTAGGAGTAATTTTTTGTGCGACATCAGAGAGTGAAACTTTAGAATCCTTACTAGTCGGATTTGGTAAGAAATATGCCCGCTTCTTTAATACAGTTCTATTATTAACAATTGGACCTTTCTTTGCACTTCCAAGAACAGCAACTGTTCCATATGAAGTTGGAGTATCGCACTTATTTCCAAATATTAATCAAAAACTTGGACTATTTATTTATACACTTATTTTCTTTACGATTGTTTTAAATATGGCATTAAGACCAGGTAAGGTTAAAGAAATCATTGGTAAGTTTATTAATCCTATATTCTTAACTTGTCTCTTCTTATTCTTTGTCTTGTTCTTTGTTAAAACAATGGGGCCAATTGATCCGATTGTTCCAGATCCAGCTTATGGTGAGCGTGCTTTTATTACCTCATTTGTCTATGGTTATCAAACGATGGACCTCTTAGCAGCCTTAGTCTTCACTTACGTTGTAATTAGTGTCAATGACTTCTCTAGTGATGGTAACAAGCGCTCAGCTGTCTTAGATCTAGTCTATGCGGGTATCTTTGCTGGGATAATGTTAATGGCTATCTATTATGTCTTAACTGTTATTGCAGTCTCATCACGTAATATCTTTGATACAGCGGCTAATGGTGGAATTGCTTTAGGACAAATATTTAATCACTATCTCGGTAAATTAGGAACAGCCTTCTTCGTTATAACAATAACGCTAGCTTGTATTAAAACTGCGACTGGATTAACAATTGCCTGTGCAAACTACTTCCACTCTTTATTTCCAAAGATTAACTACCGTCAATTTGTCTTTATCTTTATCACAGCTGGTGTCTTTGTCGCTAATATTGGTTTAACCGCAATCATCTATTTTGCAGTTCCCGTCTTAAACTTCATTTACCCACTTGCGATTATGCACGTTATCTATGGATTAATCTTTAAGCATGAGAATATTGTTAGAAATAAATATGTTCTCTACTTTACAATGATTGGAGCAATCTTAGAGTTAATTGCGAGTTTTCCAAATCTAATCGCAAGTTCAAACTTATTAACAAATACACTTGCGCTCTATCATAATCTTCCATTAGCACGCTTTGGAATTGAATGGGTAAACTTTACAATTATTGGTTTAATCATTGGTAGTTTAATTAGTCGAATTAAAAGTAAGTAATAAATATGGATCAAGTAAGAGATTTTATCGGACTTGGTCCTTTTAATTTGTAATCACTGAATATTTCGCCTATATGTTATAATTATCAAGAGGTGTTTAACATGAATGATACAATTGCCGCAATTGCAACGCCACTAGCTCAAGGAGCTATTTCGATTATAAAAGTCAGTGGTCAAGATGCGATTGAATGTGTAAATAAAATATTTGATAGAAACTTAAATGAGTTTGAAAGAAATACAATTAACTATGGAAACATAGTTGTTGATGGAGAGATAATAGATGAAGTAATGGTGTCGATTTTTAAAGGACCCCATTCTTTTACGCGTGAAGACGTAGTTGAGATTAATACTCATGGTGGAGTATTAGTTACTAAGAAGGTTTTAAGTTTAATCTTAGCTAATGGTGCTCGTTTAGCAAATCCTGGTGAGTTTAGCCAACGTGCCTACTTAAATGGCCGCTTAGACTTAACACAAGCCGAAGCTATTAATGACTTAATTGAAGCTAACAATGATCGTGGCTTAAAGCTAGCGGTCTCAGGGCTTAAGGGTTCCGTTAAGCGTCTTTTAGATCCATTAATTGAAGATCTACTAAATACGATTGCTGTAATTGAAGTAAATATTGATTATCCAGAATATGATGATGTTGAGATGTTATCAAATGAAATAGTCAAACCACGTGTTGACTCATGGGTTATTGATCTTGAAAAGATTATTGATCGTGCTTATAAGACACAAGAAATTAAAGATGGGGTTAAAACAGTAATTGTTGGTGAACCAAATGTTGGTAAGTCATCAATCTTTAATGCCTTAATTGAACAAGATAAAGCGATTGTTACAAATATCGCTGGAACAACCCGTGACTTAATTGAAGATAAGATCAGACTAGAGAATGTTACACTAGCCCTGATTGATACTGCCGGACTACGTGATACTGATGATATTATTGAACAAATTGGTATTTCTAAAACTAAGGAAGCATTGGAAGCAGCTGAGTTTGTTATTATGGTTTTAGATGCATCACGTCCAATTAACGAATTTGAAGAAGAACTACTTGAATTAATTAAGGATCAAAAACATATTATTGTTCACAATAAAACTGATATCAATGATATTGGTGAGATTAAGGTTTCAGCAATCAATGATGATGTCACTAACTTAGAAGTCGCAATTAATGAAATGTTTAAAGATAATATCTTAGATGTTAAGCAAGATAGTTTAAATAATGAGCGTCAAATTGGTCTTGCTCTAAAAGCTTTAAACCATTTTAAAGATGCGCTTAATACCATTGCGATGGGAATGGAGTTAGAGTTAGTTGCAATTGATCTAAATGATGGATACTTATCATTAAAAGAAATCTTAGGCGAGGTATCACGTGATGATCTACTTGATACACTCTTCTCTAAGTTCTGTTTAGGTAAGTAATATGTCAATTGGATGGTTAGATTCACACGTTCATCTGATGGATGATAGTCTACTTCTACAGATTGATGATGTAATTGAACGGGCTAAAGCTAATAATATCGTTAGAATTATGGTAATTGCCATGACGATTAGCGAAATAGAGCTAGCAATTAGACTCAAAAAGAAGTATAAAATGATTGATATTGCGGCTGGTTTTCATCCTGTAGACGCACATTTAGCTACTGAAAATGATTTCCAAAAAATGGAAGAATTTATAAAAAGTGGTGAAATTGCCGCAATTGGCGAAATTGGACTCGACTATTATTGGGATAAAACCCATGAAAAGATCCAAATCGACGTCTTTCGTCGCCAGATTGAACTCGCTATCAAATATGACTTAGCAGTCAATATCCATATGCGCGAAGCTACGCAAGATGTTTTTGATATCATTGCTAGTTATGACATGCAGGTACGTGGAGTGATGCACTGCTATAGCGGAAGCCTAGAAATGGCAAAAGCCTTTATAAACAAAGGGTTTTTGATCTCTTTTGGCGGTATATTAACTTTCAAAAATGCTAATAAAATCGTTGAGGTAGCACAAAGTATTCCACTTGATAAGATCCTTATAGAAACTGATGGACCATACCTGACTCCGCATCCTTTTCGCGGAAAAACTAATGAGCCGATGTATGTTAAGTATGTTGGTGAGAAATTAGCGGAAATTAAGGAAATGGATATTTTCACATTACAATCACAAATTCTTTCAAATTACAAGTCCTTATTCAAATTATTGTAGTGTGACTTACACTATGCTATTATTTAACAGTCCAAAAAGGAGAGAAAAAAATGATAGCAAAGAGGAGAGTAATTTTATTACTTTCATTATTATTAGTTCTAAGTGGATGTGTTTTTAATGAAGATAGTGAAAATATTGTTCTACAAGTCTTAGCTGATGATCAAACTAAGGATCAAGTTATAAAGCAAGCAAACTATACGCAAGAGTATATAACTGTAGAAGAACCAATAATAGGAACAAAACAAAATAAAATAGAATATAGAGAATCAAATGGTCAAGGTTACCCTTGGATGGCAGCAAAAGTCAGTGACGCAACGGACGCTAGATCTAAAGTTACCTTATTAAAAACCTACAATCAGTTTAATGAAGTCGTCTCATCAGTAAGAGTACCTGGAACGGAAGTATATACTGAGGCTGAGCCTACAGTATTCCAATATGGACAAACAGCAAAGGTTGGCGCTGTGTGGAATCCACGTCGTGTAACAAGATATGGTTACGACTGTGATGGCTGTTCAGTTACTAGTGATGATTTTTCCGGATCAGCATCGGGAATTAAATTCTCGGGCAATAAAATCAGACAATTTGATGGATCATGGAAAAATGGATTAACATATGGCGGTATGCATGTTATCGCAACATCTAATGCCATACCAATGTGTACAGTAGTAGAAATATCAAATCACCAATTTTCCGGTGGCGGGATAACAAAAGGACAACCCTTTTTAGCGATAGTTGGAAACCGTGGTGTTTCTGGCAGTGATATCGACTTATTCGCCGGTAGTGAAAAAAATCTTGGAGCTATTTCCCAAAGTGGAAGCCCAAGTGCTGGAACAACGAAAGTTGAAATTGTTGGTTTTAAAACATATGTTAGAAATAATGGATGTAAGTAGGACTGAAATATCAGTCCTTTTTTAATGTCTTAACATAAGATCCTGCAAAGGCACCAGTCACTTGCGCAATTAGTAAATTATAACCACCAATTGGTCCATGAATATCTAACATCTCACCACAAAGAGAAAGGTTAGTTATTTTATGCAATACTAAGCTTTCATCAGATAGTTCATCTAAGCTAATTCCACCACCCGTAATAAAGGCTTGCTTGAGAGGTGCCACTTGATCTATCTGGATCTTAAAACGATAGATTGCTTCATATAATTTTTCCTTATTCAGATTAGATACTTGCTTAGTGTGTGTATGTGGATCGATATTATTAATATTTAGCATATAATTGACTAATCTTTTTGGAAGATAGTCATAAAGGACATTTCTAATTGATTGGTCAGAATTAGCGATAATTTCCGCTAATTTGCTTTGTTTTAGATCATTTAGGAAGCAAATAGCCAGGTATGGGCTTTTATTTTGCTCTATAAGCTTATAAACAGTTTCAGAAAGTATAAGGGCCCCGGGACCTGAAAGTCCCTTATGCGTGAAAATAAGGTCGTTTCTTATGGAATCGATAATTTTAGCTGATTGACTAGAATAGAGGCTAAGTTTTACATCTTTAAAGGAAAGTCCTAAAAGTTCTTTGTCTTTAACAATTTTATCATTAGAAAATAGTGGTGCCTCAACCGGATAATTATCTGAATATTTAATATTATTTGCCTTTAATAAATTATGAATATGCCCATCACTGCCGATATTTGGAAAAGACAATCCACCACTAGCAAATATTATATGATCATAATATTCAGTCTTACCATTAATAATTAGGCTAGTTATTTTACCATTTTCCAGCTTAAAATTGTCTAAGCGACTATTGTAGCGTACAGTTATATTTAGTTCATTTAAATAGTCTTTAAATACATCTAAAACACTAGCTGACTTTTGGGTAATTGGGTAGAGTTTATTATCTACTTCTTCGACTAAATCTAGCCCTTTATTTGCATAGAATTCGTGGATAAAATTTATATCAAAATTATTTAAAATCTTAGTCATAAATTTCCCATTATGCAGGATTTTAATCAGTTGATAATTGGGCTTGTTATTAGCGATATTACAGCGTCCATTTCCGGTCAGAAGTAACTTCTTTCCTAAGCTACCATTAGCTTCAATTATTGTTACCTGATTGTCATTATTTATTGCATGGATTGCTGCCATCATTCCCGCCGGACCGGCTCCAACAACTAAAATTTTCATAGTATCACACCATTCTTTCCCTAATATAATATTAGTTAATTATCAATAAATCAAATTAGTGTATAATATAGAAGAAAGAAGGTAAGAATGAAAATTTCTAAAGTAATTGTGGTCGAAGGAAAAAATGATATTTTAGCAGTTAAGCGGGCAGTCGATGCTTTTGTAATATCAACATCAGGCTCCGGTTTATCAAAAGATTTAATGAGAATGCTAAAGAAAGTCCATAGTGAAAAGGGGATTATTATCTTAACTGATCCAGATGGTCCTGGGGAACGTATTCGCTCATTAATCGCTGAGCAAATTCCAAGTGCCGAACATGCATTTATTAAAAGAAATGATGCGCGCTTAAATGGTGATATTGGAATTGAAAATGCCAGTATCGAAAGTATTAAAAAAGCCTTAGAAAATTATATTTCTACAGGCGATAAAGTGGTTGATTTAACATTTCAAGATTTAATTGATAATCAATTAAATGGTTTTTCAAATAGTCGTGAATTAAGAGCAAAGTTATGTGATAAATTAGATATAACTTATGCTAATGCTAAAACACTCTATAAACGTTTAATCATGTTAAATATAGATGGAAATAAATTAAAGAAAATAATGGAGGAAATTAATGGAGAATATCGGTAGTTTACAAACAACAAAAGCAATATTAGATAAATATAAACTGTCAGCTAAAATTTCCTTAGGACAAAACTTTTTAGTTGACTTAAAAGTAATTGATAAGATTATTGATCATGTCGATAAAAGTGATGATTGTGTCATCGTTGAAGTGGGACCTGGACTTGGTGCTTTAACTGAAAAACTTTTAACGATATCGAAAAAGGTTATCGCAATCGAAATAGATAAGAATATGGTTGAAGTAATGGAAGATAATTTTAAAGATAAAGAAAACTTTGAAATTATTCATGAAGATATTTTAAAAGTGGATTTACAAAAATTAGTCACTGATTTAAGAAAAGAGTATAAAGATGTTTATCTAGTAGCGAATCTTCCTTACTATATTACATCAGATATCCTCTTATCAGTCTTTGCACTAGATGATCCATTTGATCAAGTTATGATCATGGTCCAAGCTGAGTTTGGTCAACGTTTAGTATCTGCTCATAACACTAAGGATTATCGTCCAGTTACAGTTATTGCGAAAACATTTTACAAGTGTAATCTAAGTTTCAATGTTTCTAAGAATGTATTTTTACCAAAACCAAATATAACATCAGCTATCGTTAAGTTAGTCCGTAAGGATACTAAGATTGAGGATAAAGCTGATTATATTAAATTTGTACAACTGTGCTTCACACAGAAAAGAAAAACTCTCTTCAATAATCTTAGAACTGAGTTTTCAAATGAGTTTACAACTAGCCTATTAGAAAGTGCGAAAATCCCACTGAATAGCCGACCAGCCCAGCTGGATATTAATGATTATATTAGACTATATGGAGTGTATGATGAAACGAAAATCTTATGCTAAAATGAATCTATGTCTCAATATTGTTAATCGCCGTGATGATGGTTATCACAACCAGGATATGGTTATGGTTCCAATCTCACTCTTTGATACTGTCGAAATATCAGAAAATGATACAATGGAAATGACTACTGATAAGAATTATTTGCCAGTCGACAAGAGAAACTCAGTTATAAAAGCGATTAATATATTAAGAAATGAATATCACTTTAAAGAGAACTTTGATATAAAGGTTGTTAAGAATATTCCAACACGCTCAGGTATGGGGGGTGGTTCAGCTAACGCTGCAACAGTAATAAAAATGCTTAATGACTATCTAGAATTAGATATGTCTGATGATAAGTTATTAGAGTTTGCTGATTTAGTTGAAACGGATGCTCCATTTACAATGTATGGAAAGCCGGCCCATGTTGAAGGAATTGGAAATATTATCAATCCAGTTAAAGTTAATTTAGATTTTCATATTTTTATTGTTAAACCTAAGAAAGGTTTATCAACCCCAATGGTTTTTAAAAGAATTAAATCAAAAACCTTAAAAGAGTTCGACTCAGCGAAGGTTATTGAAGCTCTTGAAACTAACAACTATCAAATGTTAGTGGATAACATGGGGAATGCCCTGGAAGAAGTCGCAGCGAGTATTTCACCAGAAATAAAACGTATTAAAAAAGAATTAATTGAATTTGGTTTTGATAATGCAATTATGACAGGTGCGGGATCAACCGTTTTTGGCATTAGCCAGGATGAAGATTTGGTAAATCGAGCTGTTAGTCACTTTTTTGATAAATACTCATTTGTTAAAAAAGCAAAAGTAATAAAAGATGTTAGTATGTCTGAGCACATAACAAGAAAGAAGGATGCCTATGAAAAAAGTAATAATAATAGCGAATAAAAATATTGAAGGGTTAAAGTCAAATATTCCATCAATTTTCCATGAAATAATTGATAAGCCAATGATAAATAAACAAGTGGATAACTTTTCAATAATGAATTTTGATGCAATCACTGCAGTAATTGATAAAGCCAACAAGAAAGTAAAAGAAACACTCCCAAATAATTGTGAGTATTTATTTACAAATAATGATATTGTTGATTTTAAGAAACTTGCTGAATTAATTGAAGATAAAGAAGGGGTAACGATACTTACTTATGGTAATGTTCCAAATATTACCCAAGCAACTTATCAAGCAATGATTGAAAAGGTCGCTGAGTTTCCAATGGTAATGCTAACTTCAGATACCCGTATTAATAAGGATCAAGCAATTGTCTTAAGAAATCCAATTGACACTGTTAGATCACTAGTAGATTATCGCGAAGCTAATACCGATCAGAAACAAGTTAAGGAAGTTGCATTAGATGTCTTTGCATTTGATAATAAACTTTTATATAAATATTTAAAGCAAGTTGAAGATGCTAAACAAGAAGTTAATCCATTTGCTTTGGTTCCATTATTTAAAGCTGATGGACACCATGTTTTACCATATAAGATTGAAGATTACTTAGAAGCACTACCAATTTACACTCGGCAGGACTTAGTTTTAGCGACAAACTGGGAAAGAAATCGAATTGTTAGCCATTGGCTTGATAATGGTGTTACAATATATGATGGCGATAGCGTCGTCATCGGTAGTGATGTTGAAATCGGATATGATACCGTAATATATCAAAATAATATTATTGTTGGAAAAACAAAAATCGGCAGATACAATACCCTTAACTTCGGGAATTTCATTAAGGATAGTGAAATTGGAGTTGCGAATACAATCGAGCAATCGCGAATTATTAAGAGTATTGTAAAAGATCATAATAACTTTGGCCCTTGGGCAAACTTAAGAGAATATGTAGTAATCGGAAATAAGAACCGTATTGGTACATCAGTAGAACTTAAGCAAGTAACACTACAGGATAACAATGCATTAGCGCATAACGTATACCTAGGAAATACAAATGTCGGAAATCGTTGTAATATTGGTTGGGGAGTTGTGACTGCAAACTATAATGGTAAGTCAAAATCAACGACTAATATAGGCGATGATAGTTTTATCGGAAGTTCATCAACATTGATTGCTCCAATGGATATAGGTAATCAAGTTGTTGTGGCAGCTGGTTCAGTTGTGAGTGGTACAGTTGAAGATGGCGATATGATTATTGGAAGAAGCCGTGCTGAGATTAAGAATGGAAAAGGTAAGTTATATCTAGAAAGGGATAATTAGTTAATGGAAAAGGATATTATTGTATTTGCTTTATCAGCAAGTGTAGAATTAGCAGATGAAATTTGTGAACACTTAAAAGTAAGACGAGGCAGATGTAAAGTAGAACATTTTGCCGATGGAGAAATTATTGTTGAACCGGAAGAATCAGTTCGTGGAAAACATGTATTCATTGTTCAATCAACAAACGCTCCAACAAGCTCAACGGTTATGGAAGTATTAATTGCACTAGATGCTTGTAAACGAGCTTCAGCGAAAGAAGTTACAGTTGTAATGCCATACTTTGGTTATGCAAGACAGGACCGTAAAGCACGTGCTCGTCAACCAATCTCTGCAAGATTAATGGCAGATTTATATGAAGCAGCAGGAGCAGATCGTATGGTTACGATTGATTTACATGCACCACAGATTCAAGGTTTCTTCAAGATACCAACGGATGACTTATCAATAGTTTCAATGTTTGGTCAATACTTTAGATCAAAAGCAACTAATGGTGAAATCACTAATGATATCGTAGTTGTATCACCAGACCATGGTGGAGCAACAAGAGCCCGTAAATTAGCTGATACAATTCCAAATTCAACAGTTGCGATTATTGACAAACGTCGTTCAAAACCAAATGAAGCTGAAGCAATCAACCTAATTGGTGATGTAGCAAATAAAACTGCTATCGTTATCGATGACATGATTGATACAGGTGGTTCAATGGTCGCTGGTATTGATATGCTATACAAACATGGCGCAACAGCAGTATACGCTGCATGTTCACACGGTGTATTATCAGGTGACGCAGTTAATCGAATTAATAATTCATCAATAAAAGAATTAGTAGTTTCTAATTCAATCAAATTACCAGAAGCCGCAAAAGGTGTAGCAAAAATTAAGCAAATTTCAGTAGCAAATATGCTAGCTAAAACAATTCAAGCTATTAATGAAAAAACACCAGTTTCAAATATTTACTCATTATTCAATGACTAATTAATCTAAAAAAGTCCTGTAAAGGACTTTTTTTATGCTTATAAATCAATTTCAAATAATAATGGTGTATGGTCTTGTCTTGGACCAGAATCAATCATCTCTGATTTTAAGACTTTAGTTGCGATACGATCAGAAACTAACCAATAATCAATTCTCCAACCAGAGTTATTAATCTTAGAAGTCTTAGCTCTTTGTGCCCACCAAGAATAAACACCTTCAATATCATTATGTAGATGTCTAAAAGTATCAGTGAAGCCTTTGGCTAATAGGTTAGTAAAGCCTTGACGCTCTTCATCAGTAAATCCTGCGGAATTACGATTACCAGCTGGATTTGCTAGGTCGATTTCATGATGCGCAACATTATAATCACCAGTAGCAATTACATGTTTATCTTTATCAAGTTCACTTAAGTATTCAGCATATTGAATATCCCATGCTTGACGATCACCTAAACGATTTAAGCCATCACCAGCATTTGGTGTATAGACTTGTGTTAAGTAGAAGTCTTCAAACTCTAAAGTAATGATACGTCCTTCTAAGTCCATCGTCGACGGGGCACCAATTTCTGGATAAGAAACTAGTGGGTCTAAATGGTTCTTATATAAGAACATTGTTCCAGCATAACCCTTACGTGCTGGCTCTTCTGATGAGTTCCATACGATATCGTAGTCTGGAAACATTTCTTCTAAAACTTCTACATGTTTTTTAGTAGGTCCATTTGCGGATAACTTTGTCTCCTGAAGAGCAATAACATCAGGATCGTGTTCTATAATAGTTTTTAATACATCTCTTGATAATAGGGCACGTGCAGATTCAGCTGTTAATGCCGCATTAAGCGAGTCAATATTCCAAGATATAAATTTCATAATTACCTCCAATAAAATCTTTTCACTATGGTCATCTTAACATTTTCTAACATCTTTTTCATCCTTTTATATGTGGATTTAAAAAGCCTTGTTTTTCAACAAGGCTTAGTAATTAAAATTTATTGAATGCGTCCTTATCAAATGTTCCGTCCCATTTATCAACTAAGATTGCTGATACCATAGCACCTGTAACATTTAACATTGTACGTCCCATATCAATGATTGGGTCAATTCCGAATACTGCTCCAACGTTTGGAATAGCATCGCCAAGTCCAATACCGTTTAGTGTAACTGTTGCTGCAACTGTAGCAGTTCCAGGAACACCAGCAATACCGATTGAACCGATTGTAACGACTAATACTAACATAACATAGAATGCAAAGTTCATTTCAACACCAGCTGCAGCAGCAACTAATGTACCTAACATTGCAGGGAAGACTCCGGCACAACCGTTCATACCAATTGAAGTACTTAAAGTTGCGACAAAGTTACCAGTTTGACCTGAAACTCCAAGATCATTTTCTAAAGTAGAAAGTGTCATTGGTAAAGTACCAACACTTGATCTTGATGAGAAAGCAAAGACCATAGTCGTAAATGCTTTTTTATAGAATGTAATTGGGTCAATTCCGTTAACTGATAATAGTAGAACATAAACTAATAACATAATTATTACACCAACATAGATAGCAATAATAAATCCACCCATACCGATGATTGCTGAAACACCATTAGAAATGATTGTGTTAGCAACAAGTGCCATAACTCCATATGGCATAAATTTAATAACATTAATTAAAACTGAGTTAACTGTTAAGCGCATTGAATCTAAGATATCAACGAAAGGCTTAACTTGTTCTGGTTTTTTAACTGATAAGAATCTAATTGCTGAAGCGAATAATGCTCCAATGATTACTGTTGAAACTACTTGACCATTATTACCAAATGAAGAAATAATGTTGTTTGGAATTAATCCTAAGAAGAACTCTGGGAATGATTGATTAGCAATGTTACCCATTCTTTCGATTTGACCATCCGATAAAGCTCCAACTAAGTTAGTACCTTCAAGTGAGAATAATTTAACGACTAAGATACCAACAATTGCTGAAATAGCTGTAGTACCAAGTAGTGTTAAGAATGTTTTTGATGAAAGAGATTTAATTCTTTTACCATCTACATCTGTAATAACTTTAATGATTGATAAGAATACTACTGGAACTGCTAATAACTGAACTAACTTAATAAAGCCAGATCCAACTAGTGCAAACCAAGATGAGATTTCTTTTTGAGCGAACTCAGCATAAATTGCATTGCTTGATCCAACTAGATCAATTGCGACCCCTAGTGTTAAACCGATAACTAATCCAATTAACATTCTGTTTGAGAATGAAATTTTCTTTTTAGTTAGATTATTAAGTAATAACATCCCTCCAATTAATAGTGCTATCGAAATGACTGTAAATACGGTACTTAATCTTAAAAATTGTGTGAAAAACGGTGCGTTTATCATATTCTATTCCTCCTTATTTTGCAGTGTTAGCTGCGATATTTAATGCTTCCCAAGTTGATGCAAACGGTGGTGCATAACCAAAGTCCATAAATCCTAATTCTTTTGTCGTTAATCCTGCATAGATTGCGGTTGTTAAAGCTTGTATTCTTAGAACTGCTTCTTCTTGTCCAAAGATCTGTGCTCCATATAAAACAAAAGTATTAGCATCATAAATCAATTTAATCATAATCGTTTGTTGATTTGGATAATAATTTGAATGGTTATTGGCATGGACTAGCGTTGTTTTATAATCTAGACCAAGTGCTTTAGCTCCAGCTTCATTTAATCCCGTTGCTCCAGCTTCACTAGCACCAGCTTTCAAGTAAGAACTTGAGAGTGCTCCATTAAATTCGTTCCAATCTTTTTCTTCAGTAACAATATTAGTTCCAATAATTCTTCCCATCTTATTTGCATAAGTTGCGAGTGGTAAGTAAATTGTTCCAGCTAAACGATCATTAACGCTAGCACAATCCCCAGCTGCAAAGACATCTTTAATTGAAGTCCTTCCAAAATTATCAGTAATAATTGCTCCATTGTCTAACATATCTAACTTATCTTTTAAGAAATGTGTGTTAGGTTTAAATCCAACTGCTAAAATGACCGCATCAACATCGATGGCTTGATCATTTACTAAGACTTGGCTAACACTCTGATCATTTAGAGTAAATCCATTTGCTCTTGATTCAAGTAAGATATTAATTCCTTCATTACTTAGTGCTTCCTCAATCTTTTCTCCGAATTCACTATCGAATACGGAATTCATAAGGCGCTCACGTGAGTGAATCAAAGTAATGTTTTTATTAAATGGTGCTAATTGCTCAGCAACTTCAACACCAATAAATCCTCCACCAACAATCGCAATGTTTTGATACTGATCCAGTTTACTCATTAAGCGATTAACATCATCTAATCGAGTAAAGGTATAAACATTATCACTATCAACACCATCAATGTTTGGAACAATTGGGCTTGCGCCAGTAGCAATCATTAAACGATCATAAGCTTTAGTAGTTACATCATTTGTAACTAAGTCTTTATAAGTAACGTTTTTTTCATCAAAATTAACATCAGTTACTTCTGAATTTAATAATAAGTTTATTCCAGAAGCAGTAATTTGCTCAGGAGTTCGTGCAAACATTTCATTTTCATCTTCAAATTGCCCACCTAAGTAATAAGGTAGTCCACAGGCTCCAAAGGACACATAGTTTTCTTTTTCTATAACTGTGATTGTAGCATCAGGATTTTCGCGTCGTGCTTTTGCAGCAACACTCATACCTGCTGCAATACCACCGATTACGATAACTTCCATAATTCCTCCTTTATATGAGTGTTCATTCATATATCTATATTAAACCATATTTATTAATCAAATTAAAGTAAATGTATCGGATAAGACTGATTTTTTAAAATAAGGCATAAGAAAAGGACAGAAGTCTGTCCTTTAATATTAATTGTCAAATAAAATTACTTTTTCGAATGCGGGAAAAGAATAAACTCTTCACCATTTAATAATGTTTTTGTAATACTTGATGTATAAGGCAGAGAAGCGATATACAGTTCACGATAAGAAATATCGCCACTATTGTTTAACCAAACAAAGTTAGCTCCAAATTTCGTTAGAGCAATTGTGTAATCATGTAGTAGTTGCGTAATATCATCTTCACTATTAATCTTTTCTAATACTTGATTATAAAGATCCATCAACTCTTTGTCTTCGTGTTTAAAGTGTAATGAAGCTTCAATAATTAAACCAGTTAGAACAATTGATTCTCTAAATGATGCCCCAACTGAGATTGATGAGTTAATATAGACGTCATCTTTTTTAAACCAAAGACCATAGATTGCTCCATGTTCAGAGATACTAACCGCAACTCTTTCATTTGCTTTTATATCCATCTCTAAGGCTAAAATATCAAAGTTTGGTGTTTGTGAAATTCCCAGTGATACATTCCCTTTATTATTATGTTTAATTTTAGCTTCTAAGTAAGCAATTATTGCAAGTGATAATCTAACATCACTAGTATTCTCAAAGAACTTAACTGTTACGTATTCACGGTAACTTTCAGCGTATTTATCTTCAGTAAATAACAATTTATCAATTGCTTTATATGCTCTTTCGTTCATGTTATTCCTCCTATTAAGACTATTATACAACATTACTTAGGCAATTATTTTGCCAACTTGATAAAAGTTTCATGTTTTAATGAGTATATGTATTTAGAAATTTTATGGTCAGGATATTCTAGTGCCAAGGCATCAGCATAAAAGTCTAACTGACTCGCATAGCGATCAACAAAATCAATTTCATGCTCCAGATTATCGGTCTTAAAGTCGACGATAATCACTTCATCATCACTAATCGCAACCATGTCTATAATTCCTCGAATCGATTGCTCTTGATTAGCATAAACAAATGGAACTTCCTTTAAGACTTCTTTATCAAACAAGGCTTTAAAGAAATCATTACTTCCAAGATTAACTAGACGATCGACATAGTAATTAGATAAATCTGCTGCGATATCTAATATATACGCACGCGACCATGAGTGGCCAACTAATTTCTCAAGTGTATTATGGACTAAAGATCCAATATCAGACCCAAGTTGAACTTGGCTCAATGATAGTTTGTTTGGAACATAGTTCGACTCGATAGTAAATTTGGATAGCTGATACTCATCTCTTTTTACTAGTTCTAGACTTGGTTTAATAAGGGCTGGCAGTAATTCTTGTGTAAACTCTTCAACTAGTGTTTGATTTAAATAGCGACTAGGCTCATGATAGTGCGTTGCACCTATCCACTTAGTAAAAGATGAAGCGAGAATTTCACTCTTATTAAGATTGATTGCGGCAAGCGTATCATCACCTTTAATTGCGACGGTATCCACAATAAATAATTTATTCTGCGCTCTAGTAAGGGCAACATAGAGAACACGCATATCTTCTTCAATTGATTCTTGACGATCAACTTTTTTAATTAAGTTATGAATTAAGTTATTATGTTCAATCCTAGTTTCAGGAATTGATGTTTTAATTGCTAAACCGAGTTTTGAATGGATCATAAACTTACTTGAAGCATCATTATCACGGTATTGTGATTTACTCATTAAAAAGACATTCTCAAATTGTAGTCCTTTTGAGTTATGTATCGTCATTACGTTAACAACATTATCTTCACTTGATATTGAAGAACCTTCTTTAGCTTTAGCTTGCTTGATTAAATCAATTTTCTTTAAGAAACCATAGATGCCAACTTTATCTAAATCATATTCGATAATATCTTCATAAAAGATATCAAAGTTAGTTCGGTTTTGCTTAGATAGTTTTAACTCATAGAAATCATTAATCATCATTAACTCATTGACAATCTCACTAATGGATTGACGGTACTGACTAGCATTATATTTATATACTAATTCCATAAGACTTGGCTCAAGGATGTTAGCAACTTTTACTAATGATTTCTCATTAATAAATAACTTAGCGATAGTGTTATCACTATGACCATATAAAACTGTTAAAAGTGTCATAAGTGCAACCTTATCACTTGGATCATTAATTAAACTTAAGTAGGCAAGCATTGTTGCGACCCCTTCAGTTTCATATAAACCATCCGGTAGGGCAATAAAGTATGGAATATTTGCTTCATCAAAAGCACGTTTTAATGGATGCTTAATTGAGTGGGCATTAGCTAGGACGGTAAACTTCTTCCAATTGGGATCCTCTTCATCCTTAACCATTTCAACCATCTTATTAGCAATATAGGAAGCTTTTAAGAACTGGCTATCCATTTCTGCTTGTTCTTCATCAAGACTATCACTCTTAGAATTAATCAGAATTAGTTCAACTGGAACATTATTCTCTTTTTGATTATCAGTTCCAACCTGAACACTATCGTACTGATCATAACTGGAGCGAAAGCCATCGACATTCATGATGTTTCTAAATAAGTGGTTATTGTACTCAACGATTGTATCTTTAGAACGGAAGTTTTTACTTAAGTAAATAGTCTTATGGTCTTCAGTTTCACCTTGATCAATTAGTGATTGCATAATTTCAGGTTGTGCACCACGGAATCGATAGATTGACTGTTTAACATCACCAACTCTAAAGATATTTCTACCATTTCCAAGAAGTTTAATAATTTCATTTTGAAGTTGGTTAGTATCTTGAAACTCATCAACTAAAATATCAGATATTTGTTGACTTAATATTTTCGCAATCTCATTATCATTAGCTTTTAATAGTTGATAAGTGAGAGTTTCCATATCATTAAAGGTAATTTTATTTAAGCGAATAATTTCTTTTTTAAAGTAATCATTATACATAAGTGCTAAATCCTTAAGAATCGTTAAAGGATACTCGAGAACTGCTAAATGTGCTAAGGCGTCTTTCTCATCATAGAGTGACGCTGCTATCGCATCTAAATTATCAATAATGTCTCCTCTTAATACAGTAAAGTCTTTATGTTTAGAAAGAGTTTTACTTGGTAAAGCTGAGATACGATCAAAGTTATCCACAAAAGCTTGGTAATCTTGCTGATCAATCTGCTCATATAAAGTAAAGACTCCATTAAGTAGGGCTTGTAACCATGCAGTATGATCATCACGTTTAATATCACTATCAAGCGCATCTAAGTAATTAATTGCTGCCATGATTGATTGGTTAAGGATCGCAAGTTCATGTCTTAACTCATTGTAAAAGAGTGATAAGAAAGGCTCTGGTAAATCATTAATCCTTTGATATTGGCGGTATGCCGCTACTGAATTAACAATAAATGCTTCCGGATCAATTGTCTCATTAGCTTTGTCTACCAAGACTTTAATAATGTCATTGATGCGATTAAGATTTAGCGCATTATTTGAAAGGTAAGTCATTAAGTCAGCAATCTTGTTTGAATCATAATTGCTAATAGCATATTCAAAAGCTTGTTTTTGGACTTGTAGCTTATCACTCTCAGAAATAATATTATTAAGTGAATCAGGGTTAATCCCGAGGACGTAGTAATAATCTTTTAATAATCGTAGACAGAATGAGTGAATCGTTGAGATATTAGCATTTGGAAGTAAGGTAATTTGCTCTAAGATATATTGATTATCAGGATCTTCAGCTTGCTTACTTAGAAGGGCACTCATTAAACGGTTTTTCATTTCAGCTGCGGCCGCATCCGTAAATGTTAATGAGACGATTTCATCGACCGATACCTTATCAATTAGAATTCGCTTCATTAAACGTTCAACTAAGACTGCGGTCTTTCCAGCCCCAGCACTAGCGGAGACTGTTGTATTAATATCAATTATGTTGATTGCTTCAATTTGTTCATTGGTCCACATATTATTCAATCTCCTCTGTTAATTTTTGTTGGCTATATAATGGTTGACGGGTAAAGCTTGCATGATGATTTTGACAAATATTTTTAAAGTCGCAATATAAACAACCATTCTTGACCGGTTTTGCTTCAATAATACCACTTGCTAGATTATTATAAACTTCTTCATATAGGTCTTTTAAGATTGTCACAACTGTTTCAAAGTTTAAAATCTTACTAATTACAACCATATCGTCTTTGACTTTTAAGTTGACTGAATTGGTCACGTTTAAATACATATCATCAGATTCCTCAAAGTGCCAGCCATGTTGACGATTAGCAATTTGAACTTCTCTGAGATAATCTTCATTCGTATATTTCTCAAAGAAGGGTTTAGACTTCTTAACCTTACGTGGTGTTACCATTTTAAAGTTCTCATTTAAGGAAATATAGTAAGCGCCAGCTGGAACAAGGTTCATAGTCTCACTAGCGGCTAAAAGATAGGTCATTAACTGTAACTGCAGGCCTGATTTAAAACTAGCCTCGCTCATCATATGATTAGATGACTTGTAGTCAATAACTCTTAGGTAGTCCTGGTATTGATCAATACGGTCAATCTTCCCATTGATTGAAATCTTATCGCTAATCTGATAATTAAACTCGTGTTCAACCTTGAGTGGTTCAAAATTAGTTTCATCATCAATTCGATTTAATCGTTTTAAAACAACTAAGAAGTGTTTAGCTAAAGTCTCTTTAACAATTTTTACTCGTGGATCATTAAGGATAGCTAAGGCTTGAAACGATTGTTCAATTAATTCAAGCACGTCAGCTTCCAAAATATCAACTCGATCCTTTATCCTTTTTGCAACAATCTTTTCAATTAAATCATGGAGCAAAGATCCGATATAAGCTGGGGACAACTCAGGCAGTGATTTTGGATACATCTTTAGTCCAACTTTTAAGAAGTAAGAATAAGGGCATGAGTTATAAGATTCAAAGGAAGATATTGATCCATACAATTTATCATTATCAAAGAAGAGGGCTTTGGCCACACAGGGCTCGAGTGCTCTTTGTTTTTTAATAAAGTAGTCGTTTTCAACTAATTTATATGCTTGAGCACTCACACCTTTAGAACTTCCGTAGTTTAAGAGTGAGAATGATGGTTCAATGTTCTTACCTTCATTACTTGCTAAAGGATAGAAGATATGTAAGTTTGCAGCATTTAATAAAGCTTGATAACTTGCTAGTTGGCGCTCAAAGCGAAATGATTTCTTTGGATAATTTAAATTTTTAACATATGTCTCATCAATAACACCAGATAGTGACTTTAAGTTTGGATAGTTTTTAGAAGTTGCTCCAAGGAGGATTACATGCTCTTTATTAAAGTGTAAGTGCTCAGAAATTGAAGTTACAAAAATATGTGAATCATCATATGACTTATCAACTTCATCAATTAGAATTTCCTCTAAGCTTTCAAGAAGGTTATTAGCTGAACTTATTTCACTATGCTTAGCTAAGATTTTATTAGATATTTTATTAAGCTGTTTATCATACATATTCTCAAGTAGATAGTTAAAAGTATCTTCTAAAATAACTTGGCCATTAGAATAATCACGAATATTTAAAGCTGCGATAAAGTCTTTGATAATCGCAATATTCTCTTTTGAGTTTTCAATTAATTCATTATAGTGCTTGATATCATGACGATTTAAGATTGGATCATTTAGTTCAATGACTTCAAAGTTTAAAAGACCATTTAAATCAAAGTTGAAGAAATCAACTAACTTCTCTAAGGCAGCTGTGTACTTTAAATTTAAAAGGTTTGCTGAGATAAAGCCTACTAGGGCTTCATGATCTTGATTAATAAGTAATTTTACTAAGCTTAAAAAACGTTTGTTGTAACGTGAATCATTATAATAATCTAAGTTTGATTTAATATTATAACGCTGATAGATTTGCTTAATGATTGGTAAGTACTCAGCATTTAGATAGACTACTTGTGCTTGTGCTAACTTATTTTCAATAATGAACTGGGCACTAGCTTCAATCTCAGAGCGAATATTGTTGGCATAGTTAATTGTTAGCGACTTGAAATCATAAAGGTCTTGTTTATAGTCCTTTAATTGATGTTGATACAAGAGATTAATAATTTCTAAATCCAAGTTTGATTGATAGTTATGTTCAACTAAATACGTATTTTCTAAATCATTATTTAATAGATAGTCTTGAAGTTTTTCATATGCTTCAATCTCATTTGGTTTTAAATCACTAATTGCTTGATAAATTGCTTTTAGATCCTGATCCTTACGCGACTGATCAGCTAGATCTTCGATCTTGATAGCATATAAATACATATCAATATGGAAGTCTTTAATTGATTGAATAAATGTTTGATTATTTACGTATGCTTTTAAGATGCTTAATTCACTTTCTAAATTACTTAGTCTTTCTTTTAAAGACTGGTCGTAGTTGTTATCGATCTTTCCAACAATTTCTTCAACAAAGGAGTTAAGTGGTAAAAGTGAGTAGTTAAAAACAACTTGCTTGTCTTTTAGCAAATCTTTGGAGAGTAAATCATGAAGGTAGCCTGGGGCAATTAATCTTGTTGTCATACTAATCATTCCTTACTTTAACTTCGATCTCGATTGGATCATAGGTAACTGTTTTGATTGTCCCACGGGTAATCTCATTAAAAGTATCTTTAAGATCATCATTATCATGGAGATAAGTAAAACTTACTTGCATTTCATAGTCTTTTTCTAAGACATCGTAATCTTCTAAAAGTTTTTCGATCTGATCAGCATATTGATAATCAACGGTAATGGTAGATTTTTGCATTAATTTTACTTGATAGATATTGGCAACATTAAGCGCATCTGAGACTCCGCGTGAATATGCGCGAATTAATCCACCAGCACCAAGAAGAATGCCACCGAAGTAGCGAACGACAACGGCAACAATTAGTTCCATTTCTCTTTTACGTAAAATCTCTAACATGGGAATTCCGGCTGTACCTGATGGCTCACCATCATCGTTTGATCTTTGGATCATATTATCAATTATAAAGGCTTGGCAATGATGGGTTGCTTTAGGATGAAGTTTTTTGATTGAGTCAATATAAGCACGGGCTGCATCTTCATCCTCAACTCTTTGTAGATAAGTTATAAACTCTGATTTTCTCTCAACAAAAGTATCAATAACCTCTTCTTGTATTCTATACATTAAACCACTCCTTACAGTATTCTCTTACTACTATTGTAACATAGGAAACGAAAGTTTTTATGGACTGGCGTTTTGAAATATTCTTTTGAAATTACTAGAAAATAACTCACTTTGTGTGCATTGTCTGAGATATTTTCTATATTGACTAGTGCAACTAGTTATCGTGTTATAATAAAATTAAACAAGGAGGTTTAAAATATGAAAATAGCAGTTGTAACAGATAGTTCAAGCGATATATATGATTTAAAAGAAGCAATACCAGGTATTTACGGTCTTCCCCTACAAATATTGTCAGGTGATGATACTTACTTAGATGGTGAAACCATTGATCGAAATATGACTTTTGATATGCTTGAGGAAGGGCATTTATTTTCTACGTCACTACCTCCACTTAGTCGTGCAGAAGAATTATTTGAGCAGTTAAAAGCTGAGGGTTACGATTTAATCTTTGGAATTAACTTAAGTACTGGTTTATCAGGAACAACTCAAGCCCTAAATACAGCGGCTAGTAATGTTGGAATTGATTTCGATTACTTCGATCTTTACTCAGGTGGAGAAATTCTATTAACTTATGCTAAAGCGGCACGCGTTATGTTTGATAAAGGTTTTACAGTTGAACAAGCTAAGGAAAGATTAGCTGAAGCCCGTGATCACTCAGCAACATACATTCTTCCAGATAACTTAAAACACTTAATGAAGAGTGGACGTTTATCACCCGCAGCATCAATTCTTGGTGGTCTATTAAAAATTAAGCCCGTTTTATACTTAGGTCAAGAAACTGGTGGTAAGTTAGAACCTGTTTCAAAACCACGTACAATGAATCGTGCTATTAAAGATGTATTTGATCGCTTTATGGAAGCTGGAATTGATAAAGACTATATCGTTTATGTTGTTCATGTTCGTAATGAAGAATATGCTAACAAATTAAGAGATATGATTGTTGAAAAAGTAGATGGCGTTGAAATCTATGTTAAAGAATTAGTCACTGCAGTCGCAATTCACGTGGGACTTGGTGGACTCGCTTCACAATATACAAAGAAAATTAATGTTGATTGATTAAGGTTAAAAAGTTGGTCATAATGTTCTTGATCAACTTTTTAATTTGCTTTGATGCTATGGTAATATAGGCAAATAAGTATTAAAATGATTAAAGAGGAGCGATAAAATGGATAAAAAATCATATGAAGGGATCGTAGATATTAGCGATCAAGAACATGAAAAAATTAGCAATGCCAAACTAGCTACGGTATTTACAAAAAAAGAAAAACAAATAATGATAATTGCAGGTTTAGCAACTCTATTTGCACTTATCAATTTTGGCTATCGTGAGATTAGTTTTGTCTTAGATCTAGTTCTCTTAATGATTGGTGCCTTCATCGCTTTTATTTATGTCTTCTATCAAAAAAGTAAAAGACTAAAAGCTTATAAATTATTGATCAAAGAAATTGTAATTCAGAAAATGTTTGAAAAGAACTTCGATGCAGTTAAATACTATCCAAATCAAGGTTTTGATGAAAAGTTTATCTTCTCACTAGAGATGTTTGAATCAGGTAATCAATACTCATCAAATGACTTAATGAGCGGTTCCTATAAAGGTGTTGGCTTTATGCAAGCTGATGTTCATATTCAAGATGTTAGAAAATCAGGCAAAACAACTGTCGTAGTAGAATTATTTCAAGGTCGTTGGATTATCTTTGATTTCTTTAAAGAATTTAATGGTGAACATCAAGTTAGAAAAAACCATTCAATTTTTAAAAACAAGAAGCCCGCAAACTTCTTTGGAAGAAAACTTAAGAAAGTAAGTTTTGAAGATTCAGAGTTCTCGAAAACTTATTCAACTTATACTAGTGATGAACAAGAAGCCTTTTATTTAATGACACCAAGATTAATGCAAAACATGCTTGATTATCAAAATTTAACCCAAGGAGAAATCGTCTTTGGCTTTAAAGATAAAAAGCTTCATATTGCGATTAATGATAATACTAATGCCTTTGAACTATCAGGTAAAGACATAACAAAAATGTTTTTAAAACAAGTTCAAAATGATATTGATGTTATTAAATACGTAATTGATGAATTAAACTTAGACAACGATTTATATAGTAAATAGAGGAGGAAGAACTTATGGAATTATTTATTATCGTATTAGTTATACTAGCCATTTTGGCACTTATTGTTATCTCAACTTATAACAAATTAGTAAGAACGAAAAACTCAGTTGAAGAAGCACACTCAGGCATTGATATCTCACTCTTAAAAAGACATGACTTAATTACCGATTTAGTTCAAGTCGTAAAAGGATATACAAAACACGAGTCACAAATACTTGAAGAATTAGTCTCAATTAGATCAGAGTTAAGTTCAAATCCTGATTTAGCAAATGATCACATGAACTCAATTATTAATCGTCTAAACATAACAATCGAAGCTTATCCAGATTTAAAAGCTAGTGATCAATTCTTAAACTTACAAAAGAATATTGCCAATGTTGAAGAACATCTGCAAGCATCACGTCGCTTCTACAATAACAATGTTACAAACTACAACAACCTTATTGAAGGATTCCCTTCAAACATTGTTGCTAATATGTTCAATTATCAACCAAAAGAATTATTTAAAACTGATGTTGAGAATTTAGTTAAACCAACTGTTGAATACTAAGAACCTAGATCACTCGATTTAGGTTTTTTCTTGATTGAAGTGAAAAATAATACTAAATAGTTAAAATTTGATAGCGCTTTAATAACTCTTGTGCTATTATAGTCCGTATAGGCGTGTTATTTAGACAAGCATTAGCCAAGGAAAAGATTTTAATCTTTCCTTGGCTTTTTTGTCGTCAAAAGGAGGAAAATATGCTTAAAAATTTTGTTGTAATTTTGTTTTCTTTAACATTGTTAGTAAGTAACATCAATGCTAAAAATGTTGAGGAAGTGAGTGAAGCAGTTAGTGCATTTCAATTAATTGATATGATAGTTGAAGCAGAAGTTAGCTATGGACTATCAGGAGCGCAACTAGTAGTTTTAAAAGATGGAAAGACTGTTAAGAAAGAATCGTATGGTTATACAAACAGTTATAAGAATATTGTCAGAGATGGCAGTGTTGTCCTAGACGAAGTTGAAGTAGTTCCTGTTGCAGAGCGAAATAGAGTAACTGATGAAACGCTTTTCGATCTAGCTAGTAATACTAAGATGTATGCAGGAAACTATGCAATCCAAAGATTAATCACTCAAGGTAAAATAACAATGGATACCAAAGTTGTAGATATCTTCCCCGATTTTAAATATATTGGGATTGGTGTTGATCAACAGTCACTAATGAATATTGGACATCTACTTAGACATGACTCGGGTTTTATTGCTAGTCCTAAGTACCATAATAATAACTTTTTAGGAAACTTAGGAAATGATGGTCATACAGAAAACTGGTTATATACTCAAGATGAAGATGAGATACTTAGTAAACTATTATTAACTCCAATCGAATATGATCTTGGAACCAAAGTAAGATACTCTGATGTTGACTTCATGTTACTAGGTAAGATTGTGGAAGAAATTACTGGAATGCCACTAGATGAATATTTAGACAAAGAAGTATATGGTCCACTTGGACTTAAAAATGTTAGCTTTAATCCATTAAATAGCGGATTTGATGCAAAGCAAACAACATCATCTGAGCTTCATGGTAATACTCGTGACGGTAGAGAATTCTTTAATAATTATCGCGAAACAATAGTAACTGGCGAAGTACATGATGAGAAAGCATTTCATTCATTTGCAGGTGTATCAGGACATGCAGGACTATTTGCAAGTGCAAAAGACACAGCTGTTCTAGCACAATTAATGCTTGATGGTGGTACATTGAACAATTATGAAGTATTTAGTCAAGAAACTATTGATGAAGTAGTCCAACCAAGTGATTTAAATGATACATATGCCTATGGTTGGAGAAAGCAAGGTAAAGATCAAGCATATGGTTGGGCCTTTTCAAACTATGCTAGTGAGGCCACAATTGGACACACTGGATGGACAGGAACGCTAACACAGATAGATCCTGAAGATAATCTAGTGATTGTTTTATTCACTAATGCTAGAAACAGTCCAATTATGGGTCCAGACAAAAATGATTTCTGGACAAAAGGTTTCAATACTAATGACTATGGCACGATTACAAGTTTAGTTTATGAGGGGCTTGGATATAATGATAATTTTAACGCAACAGATTTCGTTATTAACAAGATTGAGAGCACTGAATACAAATCACCAAGTCATAAAAATAGTGTTAGGGCTCTTTATAAAGTCTTAAAAGATTTAGCAATCAACGATATATCAGCAAGAGATTATATTTTAAATAACTTAGAAGGGGCATTATTAAATGATGATTTAACTTCTGAAACTAATCATATTGATGCAAGCTTTATTACAAATGTTGATAAGTCTAAGTTAGAAGCTACACTAGGAAAATTTGAAAAGCAACCAAAATTAAGAACTGTTGAAATTGATAATCAATATGAGTTAAATGAAAATGATTTAGATAACTTAAGATTTGCGAAGTTGATACTTGAGGATGATACAGCTACTCAGACTTTAGTTGATTCACTTGAAGATAAGTTAAGTTTAATCTTAGCAGAAGTCGATAAGCCAGAAGAAACTAAAAAGCCAGAAGTTGAAGAACCTGATAAAGATAATAATGAAAAAGATGAAGATATTGATTCAGATGTTGAAGATAATACTGAAAAAGAAGACACTGAGATAAAAGAAATAGATAAAGATAATAAAGACGAAGATACAAATGTGCCAGTAATTGTGGATAAACCAAAGACACCTGAAACAGGTGTAGAAAATAATATCTATCCACACATTACATTACTCAAAATCTCTGTATTTACTATTGCTAAAATAAATAGAAGAAGATCTAAAGTTCAGAGTAAGTAGAGTAAAAGATTTTTATGTAATAAAAGTCAGGAATGAGAAAAATGAATGTATATGATATTGTTTTAAGGTTACTATTAGTTAGTGTGTTTTCTGGCTTGATTGGATACGAGAGAGAAGTTAATCAATCACACGCAGGATTAAAGACACATTTAATAGTTGGTTTAAGTGCTGCGATAATTG
>JAAYHR010000025.1 GCA_012735275.1 Erysipelothrix sp. | reverse complement strand
TGGGTACCATTTGGGTACCAATTCTTAGTTTTACATCATGTTATCTAGTTTATTTATAATATTCTCCTTATCAGATTCAAATAAATGTCCATATGTATTATTAACCATTTCAACAGAGTGACCTAACCGTTTAGAGATGTCTATTGGTCTTACTCCTAATTGTATTAATGTAGATACATGAGTGTGTCTTAAATCATGAAATGTAAAGTGGGGGAGTCCTGCATCTTTAATGTATTTTTTCTTATGTCTATTGATTGTTGTTCCTGTAAGTCTGTTTTCAAGACCTAGCAAGCAGTAATCAGGCTTAATGGTGTAATTGTTCTCATAGTGATTTAATAACTCCTGTATGTCATTTAAACAGTCTTTTGGAATGTCTACGTGTCTATCGTTTCCTGTTTTAGTAGTTGTTAATTGCAAATTTCTAATATCGTAGTTTTTATATACATATAAAGTTTTGCTATCTATATCTATATCTTCAATATTGGATAGGTTACAGTAATTAGGACCAAAAAGATAAGGTCATGGTAAAATAAATACAAAGAAAGTAGGAATATTATTATGACTAAAACAAGACGAGTGAGAGTTTACTTAAAGAAATTGATGAATATTTAATAGCTATATATGCCTTAGAATCTGACATTAATAATCTTTGTCAACCGATAATTGATGATTGAAAATCTTATTGGTTGATGATTATGTCAAAGAAGTTTTTGAACATTATAACTTGAAGTTAATTGCTGATTTTAAAATTGCCCTTAGTTTAAATTTTGTTGAATTAAATTCAATCTCGATGCTGGCGGTTGATAATCAGATTTATGTTAACTGGGGGGTATTGGGCAGAAAGAATTTTGCAAAAGAGAAAACACAGGATAATCTGGAAAAAGAGTTTCTTGAGACAATAAAGTATCTATCAGATCCAACTAAACTTAATATAATTAAGTATTGCTTAGCTGAAGATCGCTATGGAGCTGAGATTGCCAAAGAGTTAGAATTAACCTCGGCAACCATTAGCCATCATATGAAAGATTTAACAGAAAATAATTTAATTACATTTACATTGGATAAAAAAAGAATCTATTATCGTACTAATAAAGAACTGATTTTAAAGCGCGTTAAAAAATTGAGACTATTCTTAAATAATATAAAAGTGAACACTTCTTTTGAAGTGTTTTCTTATTTTGGATAATAGTGATTAGGCGCAATGCTATTATCTAGGCTTTAAAAATGGTAAAATAGATTTAAATAAATGGGAGGATTTCTAGATGATAAAAGACAATAAAATTTGGATTGGACAAGCTGATGAGCCAGTTTTCATTTTACCGAAAATGGCCAACCGTCATGGTTTAATTACGGGTGCGACCGGAACTGGTAAGACGGTAACATTAAAAACATTAGCTGAAGGTTTCTCAGAAATTGGTGTACCGACATTTTTAGCGGATATTAAGGGCGATGTTTCTGGACTGGCCGCAGCTGGTAAGGAAAGTTCCTTAATTGAAGAGCGTAAAGTTGCCTTTGGAATGGATAGTTTTGAGTATCAAGCATTCCCAACGACATTTTGGGATATTTATGGCGAAGGTGGTCATCCAGTTCGAACAACTGTTTCGGAAATGGGACCTTTACTCTTATCAAAACTAATGGGGTTAAATGAAACCCAATCTAGTGTTTTAACAATTATCTTTAAGATCGCTGATGAGAATGGACTCTTACTATTAGACATTAAGGACCTTAAAGCAATCTTAGATTATGTCTATAGTCATAATAAAAAGTTAGAAGCTGAATATGGCTTACTTTCATCTTCAACTATTTCCGCAATTACGCGTAACGTATTAGCGCTTGAACAAGAGGGTGCTGATGTCTTCTTTGGTGAGACTGCCCTTGATCTTACGGATTGGCTCAGAGTTGATGCGAGTGGTAAAGGGATGATTAATATTTTACATGCGGTAAAACTATTTCACTCACCATCACTTTATGCGACTTTCTTATTATGGATGTTGACGGAACTATTTGAGACTTTACCAGAAGTTGGCGACATGGAAAAACCAAAAATGGTCTTCTTCTTTGATGAAGCCCATCTCTTATTTAAAGATATGCCAAAAGCTTTGGTTGATAAGATTGAACTTGTTGTTAAATTAATTCGATCAAAAGGAATTGGTGTTTACTTCATTACGCAAAATCCACAAGATATTCCTAATGAAATCCTGAGTCAACTTGGAAATAGAATCCAACATGCCCTAAGAGCTTATACACCAAGTGAGCAAAAAGCGGTAAAAGCTGCAGCCCAAAGTTTTAGAGCTAATGAAAACTTTGATACTGAAAAAGTTATTACGGAACTTGGAACGGGTGAAGCACTGATTTCAACCTTAGATGAAAAAGGAGTGCCAAGTGTTGTTCAACAAGCGATTGTTATTGCTTGTCAATCATCATTTAATGAACTACCAGCATCAGAAAGATCAGCGATAATTGCTGCTAGTCCATTTGCGAGTAAGTATTCGAATCAAGTTGATCGTGAATCAGCTTATGAAATATTAATGGTGCGTAAACAAACGGAATTAGCTGAACAAGAAGCTACAGCTCTTGCTGAAGCGAGGGCAAAAGAAGTAAGTGTTAAGGAAAAAGCGGCTAAGCCAAAACGTACTAAAAAGACAGCAATGGAGAAATCAGTTGATACTGCACTAACGACAATTGGTCGTGAAGTTGGTAAATCAATTACTCGTGGTGTCCTCGGTATGTTTAAAGGATTTAAGTAAGAATAAACAATTAAATAAAATGTAAAGAATAATGGTCTTTTAGCACTCTTTGATTGACACTGCTAAACAGAACTGTTATAATAGTACTATTGTAGGAGGTATTTATGAAAAGTACAGTAAATAAGTTAGAGAATTCCCAAGTAGAGTTAATCGTTGAAGTTGAAGGTGACGTTTGGACAAACGCACAAGAACAATCATATAAAAATGCAGTTAAAAATTTAGAAGTTGATGGTTTTAGAAAAGGTCAAGTACCGGCAGCTGTAGCAAAGAGTCATATCAAAAATGAAATGACAATGTTAGATGCAGTTGAATTAGTTGCGCAAGAAGCACTAATTGCTGGAATCGATGCTAATGACATTATCTTAGTTGCTACTCCAGAATTACAAGTAGAAGCAATCTCAGATACAGCTACAACTTTAAAATTCATTTGTACAGTTAAACCTGAAGTTAAATTAGGAGACTACAAAGGATTAGATATCGAAGTTGCAGAAGTAACTGTAACAGATACTGAAGTTGAAGAAGAATTAAATTCAATGTTAGACAAACATGCTGAATTAGTTTCTAAAGACGGTGAAGTTGTTGAAGGTGATACAACTGTAATCGACTTTAAAGGGTTCAAAGGTGATGAAGCATTTGAAGGTGGAGAAGCAGAAAACTTCTCATTAGAAATCGGATCAGGACAATTCATTCCAGGATTTGAAGAACAATTAGTTGGCTTAAAAGCTGGCGACACTAAAGATGTTGAATTAGCATTCCCAGAAGACTACCATGTTGAAGATCTAAAAGGACAAGACGTAGTATTCAAAGTTACTTTACATGAAGTAAAAGAACGTCAAGTACCAGAATTAAATGATGACTTTGCTCTAGACGTAGATTTAGAAGAAGTTAAAAACTTAGAAGATCTTAAAAACCATGTTAGATCACAAATTGAATTCAATAAAGCAGCTGAAGTAGCTCGTGATCATGAAAACGAATTATTATCAACTATCGTTGATAACGCTGAAGTTGAAATCCCAGAAATTATGGTTGAACAAGAAACAGATCGTTTATACCAAGATATGAAGATGCGTATTGAACAACAAGGAATTCCATTTGATCAATTCATCGCAATGACAGGTCAAGATGATTCAGTATTAAGAGAAAACTTAGCAGAAGATGCTCTTCGCCAAGTTAAATTAAGATTAGTACTAGATGAAATCTCAGAAGTTGAAAAAATTGAAGTAAGTGATGAAGACTTAGCTAGCGAATATGCACAATTAGCTGAACAGTATAATATGGAATTAGAAGCTATTAAAGAAGCTATCAGTAAAGAAAACATTGAGTACGACTTAAAAATTAGAAAAGCTTACGACCTTGTTAAAGAATTAAACTAAGACGCTTTGCGTCTTTTTTATCCAAAGGAGGTAAAGAAAAATGGAAGATAAATTAAATATTGATATTAAGTATTTAAATAATACACCGACAATTGCAACCAGAGGAGTAATTGTTTTTCCAGAACAAGAAATAACAATAGATGTTGGACGTTCAAAAAGTCTAATTGCTATTGATAAAGCATTAAATGAAAATGATAAATATGTTTATTTAGTATCACAAAAAGAAATTATGGATGAAAATCCACTATTAACTGATTTATACTTAGTTGGTACATTAGCTAAAATTGTAAAAGTTAGCCAAGAAGATGGCTATTCACAATTAACAATGCGCGGAATCGCACGTGCTTCACATATTCGTATGATTGAAGATGAAGAAACTATCTACTCTGATATTGAACTATTAGAAGATTATATTGCTAATGATAGTGAAGCCGATGATCTGGTCTTAATGATTGCGCGTAATTTTGATGATTTCATTTCATCATTCTTACAAACGCATAACTTACCAGAAGGTACTGTTGAGAAAATGACAACATTTACTAGTCCAACTAGTCTATCAAACTACTTCTCACAAATCTTACCAATGCCATATGAAGAGCGCCAAAGATTACTTGAAAACTTAAATGTTAACGAGCGCTTATTTGCGATTCTAGATAATATGAGTGTTGAAAATGATAAAGTTTCAATCGATAGCGACATTAACAAAAAAGTTAAAGATCGTATTGATGAATCACAAAAAGAATACTATTTACGTGAAAAAATGCGCGCTATTCGTGAAGAATTAGGCGATGTATCATCTGGAAGCGATGATATTGAAGATTTACGTGAACGTGTTGAAAACAACCCATACCCTGAAGCAATCAAGAAAAAAGTCTTAGATGAAATCAGACGTTATGAAATGGTTCCACCAGCAAGTGGTGAATCAGGAGTAATTAGAAATTACCTTGATTGGCTACTAGATGTACCTTGGTGGCAAGAAACAACGGATAATGATGACTTAAACTTAGTTGAAGCTCGTTTAAATGAAGATCACTTCGGACTTGAAAAAGTTAAAGAACGTATCTTAGAGTATTTAGCAGTTAAACAAGTAACTAACTCACTAGAAGCACCAATCTTAGCTTTAGTTGGGCCACCAGGAGTGGGGAAAACATCATTAGCTAAATCAGTAGCTCGTGCCTTAGACCGTGAGTTTGTTAAAATCTCACTAGGTGGAGTTCGTGATGAAGCAGAAATTCGTGGACACCGTCGTACTTATCTTGGAGCACTTCCTGGACGCTTTATCCAAGGAATGAAAAAAGCTGGAGTAGTTAACCCAGTATTCCTAATCGATGAGATCGATAAAATGGGAGCAGATTACAAAGGCGATCCTTCTTCAGCAATGCTAGAAGTATTAGACCCTGAGCAAAACTCAATGTTCTCTGATCACTATTTAGAAGAATCATACGATTTATCAAAAGTCTTATTTATCGCTACGGCTAACTACTTAGGTAATATTCCGGAAGCTTTAAGAGACAGATTAGAAATTATTAACTTATCTTCATATACAGAAGAAGAAAAATTGAATATTGCAATTGACCACTTAATCGCAAGAAACTTAACTTTAAATGGTTTAAAAGCAGAGCAATTAGATATTTCTGAAGATATGATTAGACATTTAATTAGACACTATACGCGTGAAGCAGGTGTTAGACAGTTAGATCGTGTTATCTCAGCGGTTGCTAGAAAATCAATCTTAGCGATTACTAAAGATAAAAAAGATAAAGTTACAATTACAAAAGAATTAATTAATGACTGGTTAGGACCAGAAATGTTTGAATACGGTATGAAAGAAAAACAAGATCAAGTTGGGGTAGTTACAGGTTTAGCTTATACTCAATTTGGTGGCGATATCTTACCTGTCGAAGTTACAAGCTTTGAAGGAAAAGGTAAGTTAATTATTACCGGACAACTCGGCGATGTCATGAAGGAATCGGCGGAAATTGCAATTGGTTACGTTAAATCAAACGCTAAGAAATTTAATATTGATCCAAAATTCTTTGAATCAAATGATATTCATATTCACGTTCCCGAAGGTGCGGTTCCAAAAGATGGACCAAGTGCTGGGATTACATTGTCTACAGCGCTAATTTCGGCTTTGACTAATCGTGCGGTACGTGCGAATGTTGCAATGACAGGAGAGGTAACACTTCGTGGTAATGTTCTTCCAATTGGTGGCTTAAAAGAGAAAACTCTAGCAGCTTACCGTAGTGGTATAACTAAGATTGTTATCCCTGAAAAAAATATAAAAGATCTATATGAAATCCCAGAAGTTGTTAAAGCGGCAATTGAAATTGTTCCGGTATCAACAGTGGACCAAGTATTAGAGGAGGCGCTAGTTTAATGTTAAGAAAGTTTAAGAATCCTAGACATGTTATTACAGCGAATGATGCAACACAATGGCCAACAACAATTATTCCAGAAGTCGTTATGACAGGAAGATCAAATGTTGGTAAATCAAGTTTAATAAATTCAATGGTATCAAGACGTGCATTAGCATATGTTGGAAGTAGACCAGGGAAAACAAGATTCCTGAATTTCTACAATATTGATGATGAAATTATGATTGTCGATGCTCCAGGATACGGTTATGCGCAAAGATCTCGTGATGAGATTATGAACTACGGAGTTATTGTTGATGAATATTTCTCAACTAGAGAAAATTTAAAAGGTTGTATTATCGTCTTAGACATAAGACATTTGCCGTCTAAGCAGGATATAGTAATGAAGAAATACGCTGAAGCCCTAGGACTTCCATATTTTGCAGTACTAACCAAGGCGGATAAACTATCACGTCAACAACAGTTGAAACAAAGAAAGTTAATAGCAGCAGCAATGGAGATGCCAGAAGATGCGCTAATAACTCACTCTTCAGAAGATGTTGAAGATGATGCGGATACTGAAACAGTTTGGGCAATGGTTGATAATATGCTACAAATTGATGCTTCATTTGAAGATGAGGAAGAAAACTAGTCTGACTAGTTTTTTTCTTTATAGGATTTGATTCTAAGAATTAAGTATGATATAATAGAAAAGCTGTAATGGCAACTGTGTTCCGCTTAGCAGGACTAATGAACAATAGTTTAAGAGAAAAGGAGATATACATATGAATTTAGGAATAGTAAGAGAAATTACTAAAAACCAAATGCGTACTGACTTACCAGACTTCGGTCCAGGAGCTACAGTAGCAGTTGACGTAATTATTACCGAAGGTGGTAAATCACGTGTACAGGTTTTCGAAGGTGTTGTAATTAAAAGAGTTGGCGGAGGAATTGCTGAAACATTTACAGTAAGAAAAATTTCTTCACAAATCGGAGTTGAAAGAACTTTCCCGATCCACTCACCAATCATCGAGAATATTCGTGTGATTAAAGTTGGTAAAGTTAGAAGAGCTAAACTTCACTACTTACGCGAACGTTCAGGTAAATCTGCTCGTTTACAAGAGAAAAGATAATCTAAAAAGCTGGCGAAAGCCAGCTTTTGTGTTTTTATGTGTATAATGAGTATAGAGAGTGGGGATGGCTATGAAAAAGATATTCAAAGAGTTGTTTAATTTTTCTAAATTGCTACTAATCACATATGTAATTATTGCCCTAGTTTGTAATTTTATATTTACACCAGTAATGGTTCGTGGTAGTTCAATGCGACCAACATTAGAAGATGGCGACATCGGTCTATCTTATGTAATAACTAAAAATTTATTAGGCTTACATCGTGGTGCTGTTGTAACAGTTTATATACCAAAGGAAAAGCAATCAATCGTTAAACGAGTCATTGCCTTACCTGGAGAAACTGTTTATGTAAAAGATGGTAGTGTTTATGTTAATGATGAAATACTTGATGAGCCTTATTTAGAAAATGATTTTAAAGCAGAATTTGAGGAATCAACTGGACTACTATTTACCGGAGATTTTCCAAAAGTAAAAGTTCCAGAAGATCAATATTTTTTACTTGGCGATAATCGTCCAAACTCACTTGATTCACGTGCTTATGGGCCGTTTGATCAAGATCATATAAAATCAAACTCACTAATCATATTATACCCATTTAAAAATTTTGGAATAAAGTAGGGGAGATATAATGACAATACAATGGTTCCCAGGTCATATGACTCGGGCAAAAAGACAATTAGAAGAACAAATGAAACAAACGGATGTCGTAATCGAACTGAGAGATGCGCGTGCAGTTTTAGCGAGCTCAAATCCGCTCTTAGAAGAACTTTCTGGCACTAAGCCACGTCTTATCGTTCTAACTAAGGCCGACTTGGCAGACGCTGAAATAACTAAGGCTTGGATTGATTACTACCGTAAAGAAGATATAACTGCGATCGCAGTTGATGTTATTAATGATAATGTTAAAGCGATGATAACAAAACGTATTAAAGAAGTAATGAAGCCAGTTCATGATCGTCAAATCAAACGTGGCATTCGTCCAAGAGCTAGCCGTGCTTTAGTCGTTGGCATTCCAAATGTTGGAAAATCAACGCTAATCAATCGCTTAGCCCAAAAGAAAGTAGCATCAACTGCTAATAAGCCAGGATTAACACGTGCTTTAAAATTAGTTAAAGTTGATAATGATATTGAACTTGTAGATAGTCCAGGTATGTTATGGCCACGCTTTGAAGATGAAGGTGTTGGAATTAACTTAGCATTGATTGGGGCAATTAACGAAGAAATATTACCACATGAAAAATTAGTTCAAACAGCATTTGAGCGCATTGATAATTTATCGGAATTATTACATGCCACGTCAGATACCTATACTGAATTAATTGAGAACTATGGTTCAAACAATAACTTTAAATTAACTGGTGAAATTGATATTGAACGTTCAATGATGGATATCATTAGAAAATTAAGAAATGGAAAACTTTTAAGAGTATCGTGGGAAGCTCCAGATGCTTAGTTATGAGCAAGAGATTTGGAAAGATAAGCAATTAGTTTGTGGAATCGATGAAGTAGGGCGCGGCTGTATGGCTGGCCCTTTAGTCGTTTGTTCCGTAATCCTTCCAATTGGATACTCTAATGAGTTAATCAATGATTCAAAGAGTTTATCTGCTAAAAAGCGCTTAGTCATGTATGAGTCTATTCTCAGTGATGCCATCGCGATTGATCTTGAAGTAGTTAATGAAGTTACGATTGATGATTATAATATCTATCAGGCAACCAAGCTAGCTATGGAGGCTTTAATCGCTAGAAGCCAAGCAAACTACGCTTTAGTAGATGCAATGCCTATTAATAGTAATAAGGCTGTACAATCGATTATTAAAGGTGATTTGAAGTCAATCTCAATTGCTGCGGCCTCAATTGTAGCCAAAGTTGTCCGTGATGAGATTATGGAACACTTAGATCAAGCTTATCCTGAATATGGATTAAAGAATCATAAGGGTTATGCAACTAAGGCCCATAAGGAAGCAATCAATAAGTATTCAATTACAAACTTCTACCGTAGATCATATAAGCCGGTTATGGAAGTAATGGAAAAGTTTAATATAAAATAAAATCCAATTCTACAATGAATTGGATTTTTTTAGATTTTATTTTGAGATAAAAAAAACTCACTTAAGTGAGATATCGTAATATTGGAGCGGGTGAGGAGAATCGAACTCCCGTATACAGCTTGGAAGGCTGTCGTTCTACCATTGAACTACACCCGCAAATAATGGTGACCCCTGAGCGATTCGAACGCTCGACCCTCTGATTAAAAGTCAGATGCTCTACCAACTGAGCTAAGGGATCATGTACATATTTATATAATTACACCAGTTTTTAATGGCTGGGGTACCTGGATTCGAACCAGGGGGATGTCAGAGTCAAAGTCTGATGCCTTACCGCTTGGCTATACCCCAACTAATTAATGGTGGAGGGGGGCAGATTCGAACTGCCGAACCCTAAGGAATTGATTTACAGTCAACCGCGTTTGGCCGCTTCGCTACCCCTCCGAAAATTAATGGTGCCGACTAGAGGACTTGAACCCCCAACCTACTGATTACAAGTCAGTTGCTCTACCAGTTGAGCTAAGTCGGCATAATAGATGGTGGAGAATGTAGGACTTGAACCTACGACCCCCTGCTTGTAAGGCAGGTGCTCTCCCAACTGAGCTAATCCTCCATCTTTGGCGCTTTAATAATATAACATATCTGAGTATTTCTGTCAAACATTTCTTTCAAATTCTTTTAGAATTTTTTTTGATTCGTTTGAGAGATAATTGCTTACTCCTTGTAACGCATAACCTATTATACATTATTATTTAGACATTGCAAGCCAAATAAGTAAAAATGTTAAAAAGCTTAGTTTAATTGACTTTTAATAGGATAGGGGTAATGGAAAGTTGCTTATTATTATATAGCACAAGATTTTTAAATGATATAGCACAAGATTTTTAAATGTCAAAATAATAAGGCCGACTTAATTGTCTTATTATATCTAACATAGTATAATGAATCAGTTAGAAGGTGATTTGATGAAAGAAATTCAATTCAAAAATATTGAGTTTTCCTATCATAATGATGAAAAGGTTATTAATGACCTTTCTTTTACTATCGAAAAAGGGTCATATACAACTTTAATTGGCCATAATGGTTCTGGTAAATCAACAGTTGCGAAATTAATGATTGGTTTACTTGAAGCAGACTCAGGAGAAATTTTAGTAAGAGATTTAAAAATGAATGTTGAAAATATAAGTAAAATTAGAAAATCCTTAGGGATGGTATTTCAAAATCCAGATAATCAATTTATTGGAGCAACCGTTGAAGACGATATTGCCTTTGGTTTAGAAAATATGGTTGTTGCTCAAGAAAAAATGCGTGATATTATCTTAAAATATGCAAATGATGTCGGAATGAGTGAATATTTAGAACGTGAACCAGAGAAATTATCTGGTGGACAAAAACAAAGAGTAGCAATTGCGGGTGTTTTAGCAATGGCTCCGGAAATTATTATCTTTGATGAAGCAACATCAATGCTAGATCCAAAAGGTAAAGCTGAAATTAAAGCTATGATTAAACAAATCCACAAGCAATACAATATTACCGTTATTTCAATAACACACGATATTGAAGAAGTTGTTGGTAGTGATTATGTTTATGTTTTAGCTAATGGCCAAATTGCGCTTGAAGGAATACCGGCCGATGTTTTAATTATGGAAGAAGAACTAATTGATTTAAGTTTAGATGTTCCATTTGCAATTAAGATTAATTCTTTATTTAAAGAACAAGGAATTAATTTAGAAAAAACGATTAATTTTGAAGGGTTGGTGGAACAAATATGTCAATTAAAGTAAATAATCTTTCTTATACTTATAATGAAGGAAGTCCTTTTGAATTAAAAGCCTTAAAAAATATTAACTTAGAATTAGATGATAATAAGGTTATCGCAATCGTTGGAGCGACTGGATCTGGTAAAACAACTTTAGTTCAACACTTTAATGCACTACTACTTCCAACTCATGGCTCACTTGAGGTCAATGGTAAGTTAATTGAAGCCGATGTGAAACCTGAAGGGCTAAAAGCCTTAAGAAAAAATGTTGGATTAGTCTTTCAATTTCCTGAATATCAATTATTTGAAGAAACAGTTGTTAAAGATGTTGCCTTTGGACCAAAAAACTTTGGCGTCTCCGAAGCAGAATCACTAGAAATTGCTAAAAAATACTTAAAGTTAGTTAATATCTCAGAAGATTTATATGAGCGATCACCACTTGATCTATCTGGTGGGCAAAAACGCCGTGTTGCTATTGCTGGGATTTTAGCACTAGATTCAAATACGCTTGTCTTAGATGAGCCAACAGCTGGGCTTGATCCACAAGGGGCTCTTGAAATGATGGAACTCTTCATTAACTTACATAAGTTAGAAGAAAAAACGATCATTATCGTCACACATGACATGGAACAAGTCTTAAATTACTGTGAAGAAGTAGTTGTGATTGATCATGGAGAAATTGCTGGTCACTATTCAGTGTCAGAATTCTTTAATGAAAAGGATCTTTTATCAAAATTGGATATCGAAATGCCATCTTTAATCAAATTAAGAGAAGACTTAATTAATAAAGGCTTTAAAAACCTTGATAATATTTTAAATGCTGAAGATTTAGTTAAAGCAATTAAAGCTGAGGTGGAAAAATGAATATAACAATTGGTAAATTTATCCCCCTAAATTCTTGGATGGAAAAACGCGATCCCCGTATTAAATTAGTCGCAATGATGGCCCTAATTATCGCAACTTTCATTGATATTGGCTTTATTGGTTATGGAATTATTGGCTTATTCATCATAGTTGGTCTAATATTATCGAAAGTTAAATTTATGATGATCATTAAATCCATGCGTGCGATGTTATTTATGATGATATTTCTCTTCTTTGTGAATATCTTTGTAATAAAAACTGGTCCCGTCTTTATTAATCTTGGTTTTATGAATATTTATACAGATTCAATCTTACAAACACTCTATATTATTGTCAGATTAGTTATTATGATTTCCTTAACGACAATTTTAACGGTTTCAACAAAACCAATGGATTTAACTTTTGCGATTGAAGATTTACTAACGCCTTTAAAAGTTGTAAAAGTCCCAGCACATGAGATCGCAATGATTATCTCAATTGCTCTAAGATTTATTCCAACATTACTAGATGAAGCTAATCGAATTATGAAAGCACAAGCTTCACGTGGGGTTGATTTTCAAGATGGTACGCTAAGAGATAAGATTGGTTCAATTTTGGCACTAATTATTCCATTATTTGCATCATCATTCCAAAGAGCTGAAGAATTAGCTGATGCCATGGAAGCCCGCGGCTATAGTCCAGGTGAAGTTCGTAGTCGTTATCGATTATTTAAAATTGACTTTGCTGATATAATTTTATTAATTATTTCAATTATTATCGTTGTTGGCTTTATTATGTATCGGATTCAGATGTGAATACCAAGGTAATTATTAAATATGATGGTTCGGCCTACAATGGTTGGCAAAACCAATCAGGTCAAAATGATACAATCACAATTGAAGAAGTCGTTGAAGCAGCAATTTCAAAGATTAATCGCCAACCAAGCAAAATTATTGCAAGTGGCAGAACTGACAGTGGCGTTCATGCCTTAGCCCAAGTCTTTAATTTTGAAAATGCTGGCTTTATTCCAACGAGTCGTTTAGCTTATGCACTAAATAATCTCTTGCCAAGTGATATTGAAGTAGTTAGTGTTGAGGAAGTGGCTGATGATTTTCATGCCCGCTTTTCTGCTAAGTCCAAAGAATATCACTATTATCTAAATAATGGTCAATACGATCTCTTTAAAAATAAGTATCAAGGTCATTTTAAAAAGCCATTAGATCTTAATCTGATGGAGCAAGCAATTTCACTTTTACTTGGTCGTCATGACTTTCGAAACTTTAATGCGACACCATTAAGTGTTAAGCATAATCAAACTGTTACGATTGAAAGCTTTACAATGGAGAAAGTTGATGATTTAATTGTCTTTAAAATTGTTGGATCATCTTTTCTAAAGTATATGGTAAGAATGCTTATTGGATCGGTTGTCTTAGTTGGAGCAGGGGAATTACCCTTGGCTACAATTGAAGATTTACTCAATAATCGTACAAGTAATCGTTCGGCATATAAAATAATGGCTAATGGATTATATTTAGTTAAAGTTAATTATTAATAGTTTTATTGAAAAACTTACATTTAAGTGTAACCTTGTTACACTTTTTTTATTGACTTAGAGTATAATAGAAATATAGGTAGGTGAGAATATGGATATAAATAATTTCCCGCTATTTTTAAAAGAAGTATTTTCTAATATGCCCTTATTAATTACAGTTGTATTAATCTTGGCAGTTATATTAGTTAATGGTTGGACGGATGCTCCTAATGCGATTGCGACGGTTGTTTCAACGCGTGCACTATCACCGCGTAATGCGATCTTAATGGCAACTGTCTTTAACTTCTTAGGCGTATTTGTAATGACACTCTTTCAAGCTGAAGTTGCACAGACCATTTATAATATGGTCGACTTTGGAAATGATCCAAAACTTTCAATCGTGGCTCTTTGTGCAGCCCTTGTAGCGATTGTAACTTGGGCAACAGCGGCATGGTACTTCGGTATTCCAACGAGTGAGAGTCATGCATTAATTGCAGGGATCTCTGGAGCTGCGATTGCACTGCAAGGATCAATTGCCGGAATTAACGGTGCTGAGTGGATGAAAGTAATTTATGGAATCTTTATCTCAACAGGACTTGGCTTTGGTTTTGGTTATCTGATTGCAAAACTAATTACCATGATATTTAGGGGAAGAAACCGCCAACGTTCAAATCGTTTCTTTACTAAGGGACAAATATTTGGGGGCGCTTCAATGGCATTTATGCACGGTGCGCAAGATGGACAGAAGTTCATGGGTGTTTTCTTACTAGGTGTCGCTTTAGCTAAAGGGGATGCTTCAACGCAATCATTTTCCATTCCATTATGGTTAATGGTTTTATCATCATTAACGATGGCGCTTGGAACCTCAATTGGTGGTATGCGAATTATTAAATCAGTTGGTATGGATATGGTGTCACTGAGTGTTCATGAAGGTTTTGCAGCTGACTTAGCGGCAGCATCAGCATTACTCTTTACAACAGTCTTTGGTATTCCAGTATCAACGACTCATACTAAAACAACCGCAATTATGGGAGTTGGGGTAACGCAGGGGTCTGATAAGGTCAACTGGAAACTAGTTTTAGAGATGGTTATGGCCTGGGTCTTAACCTTCCCTGGCTGTGGTCTGATCGGCTTTGGAATGGCCAAAATATTTATTAAGCTATTTACATAAGGAGGATATTATATGTTTAAAAAGAAAAATGGATACGATTATTTCGCAAGTTTTCATGAGTTTTCAGCATATGCAATTGAAGCGGCTGACTACTTAAGTGTCATACTAAATGATTTTGATGTTGATAAGTTAGAAGAACAATTATCAGAAATGAACTCAATTGAGACCAGATCTGATATTCACCATCATGCGGTTAACGCTCAATTATTAAGTGAGTTTCTACCAGTTATTTCAGCTGAAGATATTCTAAAGTTAAATGACTTGCTTGATGATATTGTTGATGCGATTGAAGATGTGCTCTTTGGTATTTATACTTTTAACGTTATGAATATCCGTTCACAAGCAGTTTTATTTTCAGATATTATCGTTAAATTAGCTCAAGCACTCCATGAAGCAATGGGCGAATTTAAAAATTATAAAAAATCTGATTCGATTCAAAAGAAATTAGATGTTGTTAAGCAATTAGAAAAAGATGCGGATTTACTTTATTTATCAGAGTTAAGAAGATTACATGTTGATGAGGAAAACACGCGTAAATTAGTTATGTGGACGCGTATTTATGACTTATTTGAAGATTGTGCTGACTCTTTTGAAGAGGTAATTAAACACATGGAAGTCATTATTTTAAAGAACACTTAGACAAAGAATAATTTATCTTGCAGTTAGTTAAGAAAAAAACTATAATACTTAGGTCTAGGAGGGCAAATAATGAACTTAAAAGATTATATAGCTTCAATTGAGAATTACCCACAAGAAGGGGTAACATTTAGAGATATTACACCATTAATGTCAGATGGTAAGGCTTTTGCTTATTCAGTAAACAAAATGACAAACTATGCAAAGGAATTAAATGTTGATATTATTGTTGGACCTGAGTCACGTGGATTTATTTTTGGATGTCCAGTAGCGACAAATTTAGGTATTGGTTTTGTACCAGTTAGAAAACCAAATAAATTACCAAGAGAAACAGTTTCATATGCTTATGATTTAGAATATGGATCAAATGAACTACATATGCATAAAGATGCAATCAAGCCTGGTCAAAGAGTTTTAGTTGTTGACGATTTACTGGCAACAGGTGGAACGATTGAGGCAACAATTAAACTAGTTGAAAAATTAGGTGGCGTTGTCGCTGGTTGTGCATTTTTAATTGAGTTAGAAGATTTAAAAGGCCGCGATTTAATTACTAGCGAAAATATACTAACACTAATTAAATATTAATTATTAACAATGAAAGGGGGTGGACAGTATGAGTGAAGATAAAAACATTACTTTTGATGATGCTTTAGCTGAGATACGTAAATATATTACTAATGAAGATGATATAGCACGCATAGTTGAAGCTTTTGAATTTGCTAATTCAATGCATGAAGGACAATTTCGCAAGAGTGGTGAACCTTATATTGTTCACATCATTCATGTTGCTTTTATTTTAGCCGGCTTAAGAGGCGGACCACAAACAATTATTGCGGGAATTTTACATGATGTTATTGAAGATACAAATATTACTGATGAAGAATTTACTGATAAATTTGGAGAAGAAATATTTGCGATTGTTGAAGGGGTTACTAAAATTGGTAACTTGAAATTTGACAATCTTGAAGAATATCAAGCCGAAAATCACCGTAAGATATTTATTGCAATGGCGAACGACATTCGTGTTATTATCGTTAAATTAGTCGATCGACTCCATAATATGCGCACACTTAAATATATGCCTGAAGATAAGCAAAAACGAATTGCGCAAGAAACCTTAGATGTTTATGCGCCAATTGCCCATCGATTAGGTATGTTTGAAATAAAAAATGAACTTGAAGATCTTTGTTTTTACTATTTAGACCGTGAACGTTATTATGAAATAGCGAAAATGGTTGAAGTTCGTCGTACGGAACGTGATACATATGTTACTGAAATGATTACAACCTTAGATGAAATCTTAAGTGGTAAAAATATTAACTTTAAGATTTTTGGTCGTTCTAAGCACTTATTCTCAATTAATCGTAAGATGGATAAAAAGAATATTGCCTTTGATGAGATTCTTGACCTTTTAGCAATCCGTGTGATTACTAAAACTGATCTTGAGTGTTATGAAGTTTTAGGCTATATTCACTCACGCTTTACACCAGTACCTGGTCGTTTAAAAGATTATATTGCAATGCCGAAATTTAACATGTACCAATCACTCCATACTACGGTAATTGGAGTTGGTGGTAATATTTTTGAGATTCAAATTCGTACGGAAGAAATGGATGAAGTTGCGGAAAAAGGGGTTGCGGCTCACTGGCGTTATAAAGAAGGTTCTGAATATAATGCTAAAGATGAACAAGCGGAAATTGAAGAAAAACTACACTGGTTTAGAGATATTATCAATTTAACTGATAATACTAAGATTTCTGATGCAACAGAATTTATGCAACACTTACAAGATGACTTATTTAATACTTCGGTTTATGTCATGTCACCACAAGGTCGAGTTATCGATTTACCGATCGATTCCACGCCGATTGACTTTGCCTATCGCATTCATTCCGAGATTGGAAATAAAGCGGTAGGAGCGACAGTAAATGGCAATTTAGTGCCTTTATCAACTAAGCTTAAGACGGGTGACGTTGTTGAAATTAGAACATCCAAACAATCGACTGGTCCTAATGATGACTGGCTATCATTTGTTAAAACATCGACAGCGCGCTCACGCATTAAATCATTCTATAAGAAGTTAGAAAAAGAAGAACGCGAACCAGTATTAGAACGTGGTAAATTAATGTGGCAAGCAGAACTTAAGAAACGTGAAGAAGATCCAGCTTCAATATCGACTAAGAAGATGTCCAGTGTGCTATTACTTTTTGGTATCTCATCATTAGATGATTTCTATTATGCAATTGGATCAAACTCACTATCAATGGCGCGAGTGGCTGAGAAACTCTTTAAAGGTCATAAGCAACCAGAAGAAATTAGAGCTAATAAGCAAACACCGAAGAAATTAAAAGATGTCTCATCATCGAAGTTTGGTGTTATGGTAGCTGGACTTGATTCGATGATGATTAGTTTGGCGCAATGTTGTAATCCCGTTAAAGGTGATGTAATCTCAGGCTATGTAACTAAAGGTCAAGGAGTTACGGTTCACCGTACTAACTGTATTAATGTTGTGAATGAGAAGGAACGTTTAATTAATTGTGATTGGGTCGATAATGATATTGATCCGCGTTATGAGTCAATAATTATTATTGAAGGGGCTGAAAAGAATAACTTGGTCGCAGATATTATTCAAGTTGTCTCACAAAACAAGGCGAGCTTACTTGAAATTAATTCACGTTTAAACTCTGATAATATCTCGGTTACGGCAACGCTCAAGGTAACAGTCAAGGATTTAGAGCATCTAAATAATATAATTGTAAATATGAATAAGGTTGAAGGAATTCACTCAGTTTCACGAAAAGGTGAAATAAAATAGCCTGTTAAGGGAAAAGCCTTGACAGAGCATTTTAGCCGTGTTATAATTTTACAGGATTAGGAGGAATATACATGGCAGTTAAAATTAGATTAAGAAGAATGGGATCTAAGAAAAGACCTTTCTACAGAATCGTTGTAGCAGATTCAAGATCACCTCGTGATGGTAGATTTATTGAAAACTTAGGTACTTATAACCCAGCTTTAGAAGACAATAAAATTACTTTAAACAAAGAAGCTTCATTAAAATGGTTGCACAATGGTGCACAACCATCAGATACAGTTAAAAACTTACTTTCATCTGAAGGCGTAATGAAAACTTTCCACGAAGAAAAACAAGCGAAGAAACAAGCATAATGAACAAGCTAGAGCAAACATTATATGATTTACTCTTACCTCTTGTCGATAACAAGGAAACGCTAGTTGTCGAGGAAGTTAAAAGTAAGAATAAGATTGTTTACTTGAATGTAACATCAAATGATGGTGATACAGCGCGTCTAATCGGTCGCCGTGGTTTTGTGGCAACAGCAATTCGTCAGACAATGGGAATTGCCGGAAGATTAGAAAATAAAAGAATTATGATTAATTTCGAATCTTAAAAGGTGCTGAGCACCTTTTTTTATGCATTTAGCGTATTACATAGTATAATGTAAAGAAATGGAGGCGATGTTTATGATGGAGATTGGGAAAATAGTTAATACCTTTGGAATTAAAGGTGAACTAAAAATACTCAGCGACTCCGAGTTTGTTGAAGAAAGATTTAAGGTTGGAAAAGACTTGTATTTAAAAGATGGTGAATTATTAAAAATCACGGGATTTCGCTTACACAATGGAACGATTTTAGTCCGTGTTAATGATAAACATGATATTAATGAAGTTGAGAAATATAAGAACCAGGTAATCTATGTTAAAGAAAAAGATTTAGAAGCTTTAGAAGAAGGATATTATTTATTTCAATTAGAAGATTTAGATGTATATGTGGATGGGCTTAAGGTTGGTCAGGTGGTTGAGGTTTTAAAGCCATCACAAACTGTACTGCGTATTAAACTGGAAGATCGAGAAATTCTTCTACCATTTGTTGATGCTTTTATTGAATCAGTTGAGCTTGATGAAAAACTAGTTAACATCATTATCCCTGAGGGACTATAATGAAGATTTCTATTTTATCAATTTTTCCAGAAATGTTTGAAGGTTTTATTAACACTTCGATTATTAAAAAAGCTGTATTAAAAGGCTTAGTTGAGATAGAGTTAGTTGATTTTCGTCAGTTTACCCTTGATAAGCATAATCGAGTTGATGATTCGCCTTATGGTGGTGGCGCTGGTTTAGTTTTAAAGTATGAACCAATTGTTAGAGCTTTAAAAACGATTCAAACAGAGGATTCATATACAATTCTGATGAGTCCGGTAGCGCCAGTTTATAAGCAAGCAAAAGCTCGCTCTTTCGCCAATAAGAAGCATTTAATTATTATTTGCGGACACTATGAAGGTGTTGATGAGCGGGTCTTAGTTCATGTTGATGAATCGGTATCAGTTGGTGATTTCATTCTAACGGGTGGTGAGATCGGAGCAATGTTAGTTTCTGATTCGATTATTCGCTTACTTGATGGAGTAATTAGTGATGATTCGATTATTGATGAATCATTTGAAGATGGGCTTTTAGAATATGCGCAATATACTAAGCCCCAAGTCATTGATGATTTAGCAGTTCCTGATGTTTTAATCAGTGGTCATCATGAGAATATAAATAATTATCGCCATGCGGATTCTTTAATTAGAACTTATGTTAATCGACCAGATTTAATCGATAACTATCAACTTACAGAAAAGGATGTGGCTATTCTTAATGAGTTTAAAGCAGGACAATAAGCGGAGACATTTTCAGATCCAGCTAAATAATAATACTTTTGATTGTTATTTAGATACTGTATCCAGAAAAAATCTTAATGTTACCGTTAAGGCCGCTAATAAAATTTATTTATCAAAGCCTGATTATCTTAGTGTTGATCGTCTGCATAATTACCTAATTGAACATAGTGATTGGATTATTGAGCGCTCTGACTTACTTAGTACAATTAAGGCTAAGCGTGATTCTTATATAACTGATGATTATGTCGTTGTCTTTGACGAGAAGGTCTATTATAAAGATCAACCAGATATAGTAGATAATCTTAAGCAAATATTAGTTGATTATGTTGAGGAACATCGTGGTGAGTTTGATGAGATTTTTGGTAAAACACCATCGATTGAAGTTACTAAGTTAAAAGGTAAGTGGGGAGCATGCTCGCCATCGATCCAAAATATTTTGTTAAATGAAAAGTTGGTTCATTATCCACTTTTCTGTGTTAATTATGTTATTACGCATGAGTATTTGCATTTACTTGTTCCAAATCATTCGGAACGTTTCTATAGTATGTTAGAAGAGTTAATGCCAAATTATCGAGATGCAATTAATTATATGAAAGAAAATTAGGTGAGAATATGAAGAAATATGAAAGATATAGTGATGAAGTTTTAGAAAAAGAATTAACGCCAATGGAATTTGCCGTCACACAAGCGAGTGCAACTGAGAAACCTTATTCGCATATTTATGACAAGAATGTCGATAAGGGTATTTATGTTGATATTACTTCTGGTGAACCTTTGTTCTTATCGACTGATAAGTATGATGCTGGTTGTGGTTGGCCATCGTTTACGCGTCCAATCTCGGATCATTTAATTAAGGAGTTAGCTGATAACTCTTATGGTTATAACCGCGTTGAGGTTAGAAGTGAAACAGCGGATGCGCATCTTGGTCATGTCTTTAATGATGGACCAGTAGATGCTGGTGGGCTTCGTTACTGTATTAATGGCTCTGCTTTAAAGTTTGTAGCGCTAGAAGATATGGAAGCTCAAGGTTATGCTGAATATATTCCATTATTGAAATAATTAAGATACCGTATTACCACTTGTTTAATCGATTGGTTATACGGTTTTTTTATCTTTTATTAGTATGAGTAGCTAAGCAGCTCTTAAAACTTGAATAATCTTGATAGATATGTTATATTTATAAGTGGCTTGAAAGACAGCCTTCACACATCGTGAATTCAGATTTCCGTGCTTAATAAGTTAAATCTGTTAGAAGCGATGGAGGAACAACGGGAAAGAGGAAAAAATATATGTCAGTTGTAACTATGAGAAAATTATTAGAGTCTGGGGTTCATTTTGGACACCAAACTAGACGCTGGGATCCAAGATTCCAAGAGTATATTTATACTGCTAAAAACGGTATTCATATCATCGATTTAAACAAAACACAGGATGCTATTGATGCAGCTTATGCTGAATTAAAATCAATTTCTGAAAAAGGTGGAAAATTATTAATTGTTGGTACTAAGAAACAAGCTCAACAAACAGTAGTTGAAGAAGCTTTAAGATCAGGGTCATTCTACGTTAACAATCGTTGGTTAGGTGGTTTATTAACTAACTTTAGAACTATCCAAAAATCAATTAGAAGATTAATCGAAATTGAAACTATGGAAGAAAATGGTTCAATCAGTATTTATACTAAAAAAGAACAAGCTATCTTACGTAAAGAAGCAGACAAATTAGAGAAAAACTTAGGTGGAATTAAAGAAATGCGTAAATTGCCAGATGCAATCTTCGTAGTAGATCCACTTGAAGACGCTAACGCAGTTGCGGAAGCTAAAAAATTAAAAATTCCAGTATTCGCATTAGTGGATTCAAACTGTAATCCAGCAATCGCGGACTTTGTAATTCCAGCAAACGATGATGCTATCCGTTCTATTAAATTAGTAACTGAAGTATTAGCAGACGCTGTAATTGAAGCAAAAGGTGGAATCTTATCAGTTGCTCACCAAGGACAAGATGAAGATGACATTACAATGGAAGATGTTATTATCAACGTTCAAAGACAACAAGAAGAACAAAATAGACGTAGACGTGCTCGTTTTGAAGAAAGAAGAAATCGTCAACAAAACAGACGTCCAAGATACAACAATAATCGTCCAAACAATAGAGAAGAAGCTGCTCCTGCAGTAAAAGCAGAAACAAAAGCTGAATAATTTATAAGAAGGGGAAGATAAAATGAGTGTAACTGTAGCATTAATTAAACAATTAAGAGAAATGACTGGTGCAGGTATCATGGATGCCAAAAAAGCACTAACAGAAACTAATGGAAACATTGAAGAAGCTGTAACATACTTAAGAAAACAAGGTATGGCGGCATCAGCTAAAAAAGCTGACCGTATCGCAGCTGAAGGTATTACTGGTATTAAAACAGAAGGTAATACTGCTGTTGTATATGAAGTTAACGCAGAAACAGACTTTGTTGCTCGTAACGAAAACTTCTTATCAATGATCGAAGAAATCGGAAATGCTTTATTAGTTAATGATGTAAATACAAATGAAGAAGCTTTAGCTTTAGAAATTAATGGCGAAACAATTGAAGAAGCTATTATCCAAGCTACTGCAACTATCGGAGAAAAAATCTCATTTAGAAGATTTGCTCGTGTAGTTAAATCAGATGACCAAGTATTCGGTACATACGTACATACAGGCGGAAGAATTTCTGCTGTAGTAGTTGGAGAAGGAATTGCATCTGACGTTGCTAATAACGTTGCAATGCAAGTTGCTTCAATGAATCCAAAATATGTTAGCCGTGAAGACATTGCTGATGAAGATTTAGCAAAAGAAAAAGAAATTCAAGAGTCTATCTTAGCTAATGATGAATCATTACAAGGTAAACCACAACAAGTATTAGACGGAATTATTCAAGGTCGTATTTCTAAGACTATGAAAGACTTTACTTTAGTTGACCAAGATTTCTTTATGGACGCTAAATTAAGTGTTGGACAATACTTAAAAGAAAATAATGGATCAGTACTATCATTTGTTCGTTACGAACTAGGTGATGGAATTGAAAAACGTGTTGAAGATTTTGCTGCTGAAGTAGAAGCACAACTTAAGTAATCAAAAAGGCAGTTTTTACTGCCTTTTTTTATAAGGAGAACATTTATGTATAAACGAATATTAATAAAATTGAGTGGTGAAGCTTTATCGGATAAAGATCACTTATTCCATGCTGGCACACTAAAAGCTGTTGCCGAGGAAGTTAAAAAAATTAGTGATCGTGGTGTTGAAGTTGCTATTGTCGTTGGTGGTGGAAACATTTTACGTGGTAAAGATGTCCAAGATTCGGGCATTGAAAGAGTACATGCAGATTATATGGGCATGTTAGCTACGGTAATGAATGCCTTAGCACTTCAGTCTTCATTTGAAACTGTTGGATTAGATACACGAGTTCAATCAGCGATTGATATGAACCGTATTTCGGAGCCAGTAATTGTTAGAAGAGCCAAACGTCATTTGGAAAAAGGCCGCGTAGTAATTTTCGCAGCTGGAACTGGAAACCCATTCTTCTCAACTGATACAACTGCAGCTTTAAGAGCATCAGAAATCGGAGCAGAAGTAATTTTAATGGCAAAAAATGGTGTTGATGGAGTCTATACAGCAGACCCTAAAATCAATCCTAACGCTAAAAAATATGATATACTAACTTATATGGAAATGTTGAATAAAAACCTAGCAGTTATGGACGCTACAGCATCTTCTATGTGTATGGAAAATGATATGAAAGTTATTGTATTTAACATGGATGATTTATCAAATATTTCAAGAATAATTGATGGAGAAACAGTAGGTACATTAATTACTAAGGAGGAAAAATAATATGCATTATAGTTTAGCAGAAGAAAAAATGAATGGTTCAATTAAGTCATTAAACAATGAATTAATGAAAGTAAGAACAGGAAGAGCAAATACTAGTCTTTTAGATGAAATTAATGTTGAATATTATGGTTCATTAACACCTCTAAACCAAATTGCTGGTTTATCAGTTGTTGAAGGTACTCAAATAATAATTAAACCATATGATGCAAACTCATTAAGAGATATTGAACAAGCAATTCATAAATCAGACATTGGTTTTACACCAATTAATGATGGAACAGTTGTTCGTGTAAATATTCCAGCATTAACAGAAGATACACGTAAGACTATTGTTAAAGATGTTGAAAAATTAGGTGAATCAACTAAAGTTGTTATTAGAAATATCCGTCGTGATGCTAATAATGATATTACTAAAGATGAAGATCTATCAGAAGATGAAGTATTCAATGAACAAAAACGTATTCAAGATTTAACTGATGCTTTTGTTGCAAAAATTGATGCAATTATTAAGGATAAATCTGCGGAAGTAATGACAATCTAATGTCTAATTCATTACAACACCTTGCCATCATTATGGATGGTAATGGACGATGGGCTGCAGCTTTAGGTAAAGATCGCTCTTTTGGTCATAAAAAGGGTGCAGACAATATGAAAAACTTAGCTATTAAAGCGTCAGAATTAGATATTAAAGTTCTGACTCTTTATGCTTTCTCAACTGAAAACTGGAAACGATCAGAGAAAGAAGTTAATTATTTAATGAAATTACCCGGATTATTCTTTGATGTCTACCTAAAAGAGATTATGAAAGCTAATATTCGTGTTGAATTCATCGGTTTTATTGACAAACTACCAGCATCTACGCGTAAAGTTGTTAAAAACGCAGTTGAATCAACAAAAATGAATACTGGTATGCTATTAAACTTAGCAGTTAATTATGGTTCACAACAAGAAATAGTTCAAGCAGTTAAAGATTATACCAGTGATGTTATTGAAGGAAAACGTGAAAATGATCTTGAAGTAGCTGATTTTTCTAATTACTTAATGACAAAAGAACATTCGCATGTCGATTTATTAATTAGAACAAGTGGCGAGTTCCGTCTTTCAAACTTCCTACTATGGCAGATATCCTATGCTGAGTTATTCTTTACTGATACACTGTTTCCAGACTTTACACCCGATCTACTAGAAGAAGCGGTTTTGGCTTATTCAAGTCGTGATCGTAGATTTGGAGGAGCTAAATGAAAGAACGTGCACTAACTGCCTTTTTGATTATCCTAGGGGTAATTCCTTTATTCTTTTCTTTAGAATACTTATATTTAATTATTATTCTTGCGGCATTTATTATTTCACTAGAACTTAATGATTTAGTTTCCGATGAAAAGTATCCATTAATTATTGGTTTAAACTTTGCTATGATTATTTCCGTTGGTTTAGACTTTATTGCCAGTCGTGATAAATTAATCGTCTTTGGAATCTTTTTATTAGTATTTGTTTTATTTGATTTAATTTACAATGATATTGGCTTTAACAATTTATCGCTAATTTATACTGTATCAATGCTAGTTGGTTTTGCACTTAATGCCTTTGTATCCTTATACAACATTTCAGGTTTACTAATTTGGTACATTTTAATTGTTAACTATGGATCAGATACCGGTGCATACCTAATTGGATCGCGCTTTGGAAAAACTAAACTAATTCCGCATATTTCACCAAATAAAACGGTTGAAGGTGCGATTGGTGGAATTGTCTTAGGTGGTATTTTAGGCGTAATCTTTGGCTATTTCGTATTAAAAATTAGGGAATTACCATTATTAATTATTGTATCTTTCGCAATGCCAATCGTTGGACAATTAGGTGATCTCTTCTTTTCATCACTTAAGCGTTCTTATAAACGTAAAGACTTTGGATCAATTTTCCCAGGTCATGGTGGCGTATTAGATAGAATTGATTCACTAGTATTTTCACTCGTTTTTGTCGTCATATTCTTAAGACTAGGCTATATGGGGATTGGATTTTAGATTATAAGTTTGGAGTGATTTTATGGTAATTATTTATTTTATCTTAGTCTTTGGATTAATCATAACAATTCATGAGTTAGGTCATTTATTAGCGGCAAAACGCTTTAATGTCTACTGTGATGAATTTGCTTTTGGTATGGGTCCAAAAATTATATCGAAGAAGTTTAAAGAGACGACTTATAGTATTCGCTTATTACCAATTGGTGGTTTTGTTTCAATGGCAGGTGAGCCTGATGCAACATTTGATCAAGCTGATCTTCCTTTAGAGCGTACGATTAAAGGTATCGCTAAATGGAAGCAAATTATTATAATGTCAGCCGGCGTTATTATGAATTTCCTATTAGCAATCACACTCTTTATTGGTGTTAACTTAATTAATCGTCAAATCGTTCTACCAGCGAAACCAATTATTGCGGAAGTAGTAAGTGGATCAGTGGCAGAATCAGCTGGCTTTATGGCTAATGATGAGATAATTGAAGTTATCTATCCAAGTGGTGATCAAATTTATCCCAAAGATTTTTCTGATGTATCTATGTACTTTGTTCTCTTTCCAGAACAAGAAGTAAATTTTGTTGTTAAAAGAGATAATGGTGAAGTTAACTTAAAAGTTACACCAAAGTTAGATGAGGCCAGTGGCCGCTACTTAATAGGTGTTACAGGAGTTGCCGGCGAACTTAAGGAATTAACAGTCCTGGAATCAATTGGTCAAGGCTTTAAAGATTTTAAACGTTCGAGTTTATTGATCCTTGATGGCTTTAAATTTCTAGTTCGTGGTATTGGAGTTAATCAACTCTCAGGACCCGTTGGAATTATTGATCAAACTAATCAAATTATGGATCAATCACAATCATTTGGTCATGCGATCATGATCTTAATGGTTTTAATTGCGACATTCTCAGCCAATCTTGGTATTGTAAACTTAATTCCCTTACCAATGTTTGATGGGGGTAGAATTTTAATCACTCTTTATGAGATAATATTTAAGCGTGATATTAATGAGAAATTAGAAACGGCATTAATGCTTGGTTCATTTGCATTAATTGTCCTCTTAATTATATTTACGACATTCAATGATTTTTCAAGAATTATAAACAGATAGGAGAAATCAAATGAAAATTTTAGTTACAGGTGGTTTAGGTTATATTGGTAGTCATACAGTTGTTCAGTTATTAGCTAGTGATCATGAGGTTGTGATTGTCGACAACTTATCAAACACAAGCGAAGATGTTGCGCAAAAATTAGCGGACATTACTGGTAAAGAAATTAATTATGAAATTGTAGATTTACTAGATTATGATAATTTAGAAACAATCTTCAAAAATAATGATTTTGATGGAGTTATCCATTTTGCTGGTTTAAAAGCAGTTGGTGAATCAGTCGAATTACCATTAAAATATTATGATAATAATGTTACAGCATCAATTAACTTATTAAAATTAATGGAAAAATATACTGTAAATAAAATCATCTTCTCATCAAGTGCTACAGTTTATGGAGATCCAATTTCTGTACCAATTAAAGAAGACTTTGCGACATTCGCAACTAATCCTTATGGACAAACTAAGATTATGGTTGAAAATATCTTAGCTGATATTGCGGTTGCTAATCCTGAGTTTTCAGCAATTGCACTTAGATACTTTAACCCAGTAGGAGCACATGCAAGTGGTTTAATTGGAGAAAATCCAAAAGGGATTCCAAATAACTTAGTTCCATTTATTGCTCAAGTAGCAACAGGGGAACGTGACCACTTACGCGTTTGGGGTAATGATTATGATACTGCTGATGGAACTGGTGTTCGTGACTATATCCATGTTGAGGATTTAGCAAGTGGACATATTAAAGCCTTAGATTACACAAATAAATTTAAAGGAATTGAGTTCATTAACTTAGGAGCTGGAAAAGGCTACTCAGTATTAGAAGTTAAAGATGCATTTGCGAAAGCTTCAAATAAAGAAATTCCATTTGAAATTTATGAACGTCGTGCCGGAGATATCGCTACATCATACGCTAATGCTGAAAAAGCATTAGAACTATTAGATTGGAAAGTACAATACGATCTTGATATAATGTGCGAAGACTCATGGAGATTTACTGATAATCTAGCAGAGGATCAAGAATAATGCGCGAAACAACAAGAAAATTATTAATAACACTAATTTCATTACTATTAGTCTTTAGTGTTGTTGGCCCATTAGTCGGCTAAAAGTTACCTTCGGGTAGCTTTTTTTTATTAGGATTACGACAGCCATTAGCATATCTTAAGATGAGGTGGTTTAATGCGAAAATTAATTACTCTTGGAGTCTTTATAGCACTTTTATATCTAATGACTGTATCTCTGGCTGCCAGTAGTTTACGTTTAGTAAATGAAGTTAATTATATGAAAATTGATCATAAGACAAGTAGTCTTGAAGTTGGCGGTTGGGCCTTTATTATGGATGCCCAACACTATCTAAATACTGCAAGTCATGAGTATCTGCTTATTCTGAGATCAAAGTCTGATAGTTTTACAATCAAAGGTGTGCAAACTAATATATCTCAAACAGAAACAATGGCCTATATTGGCTCACGTAAGTGTAGAGTGGATGAGTATAAGCAAACATCCTATGTTTGTAATCATGATTATAATAATGTTGGCTTCAAGTTTAATATTCCCTTGAGTAAGTTAAAAGAGAATCACGACTATGTGGCAGCCATTCAAGTTAAGGCCAAGCATGCGAATGTAACAAAAGAGGTACCACTCTACTTTGCGAACAAGGAATCAATTAAACTCTCCGATAAAAATATGCAATACTCAATTGATTCTAAATTATATAACTCAAAAGTTAAAGTTTTAAACTCATCAGTTTTAGCCCGCTTAGAACCGAAAAAAACTTCACCTAGTTATCCATCCTTAAAATCCTGTTCAAACTCCAAATCATCTTATTTTAAGAATACAACTATCTTTAATAATATCTTTGATAAGAAGTTGCAGGGTAATAATACTTATTATCAAGTTCGCGGTAAGTATGGAGCGTGTGTGAATAAGGTCTCTGAAGTCATTGAAGGTAATGACTTAACTTCTGTTTGGATTGCTTCAAACTTTGTTGAACAGTTAGGTGAGCCCTTAACCATTAAAAGTCGTCGTTCTAATCATGAACCATCGATTACAATTAGTGAGCATCCAACTATCTATGTTAATGATACATTTAATGTCAGAGCCGGTGTCACAGCTAATGATTTTGAGGATGGCGAAATCACCCATAAAATTCGGGTTGAGTCGAATAATTATCAAAATCTACCGGGATTATATGAAATAGTCTTCTCAGTTACAGACTCTAATGGTAATACAGCCCGTGCAATAAAATATGTTCGCGTTTTAGCACGTAATTATCCGCCAGTTATAATCGCTCATGATGTTGAACTGCAGCAGTTTGACCCATATAACCCACTTGACTATGCAAGTGCCTTAGATCAAGATAAAAACGACATCAGCAGTAAAATAACTGCGCTTAAGACAATTGATATGACTAAAGTTGGAACATTTACTCAGTGTTATCGCGTAACTGATAAATATAATCTTAGTGATGAGAAATGCTCCAAAGTCATAATTAATGAAGTTGAGAAGAACTTCCGCTTTATTTCTAAGCAGAAACTCTTTTATAATGAAGCTTGGCCAAAAATTTGGAAAGATAAAGAAGACCAGTTAGAAGCCCAAATTAAAAACAAAATTATCTATAGTCAGGCAAGCTTACAAAAGTAGACCATGACTATGTTATAATTACTAAAGGGTGATAATATGAAAAGTAAATTAGCTAATGCACAGGATAATATAAGTGCTATTAAGGATATAATGATTTGTCCAATCTGTTCCATGGCTTTAAATATCGATGCAGCCGCAGTTAAATGTGCTAATAATCATACTTTTAATATATCAAAGAAAGGCCTAGTTAATTTCGCTAGTCCATTAAACGACAAAATTTATAATAAAGAATTATTTACAGCTAGAAAAATTGTTTTAAACTCTGGTATTTATGATCAAGTATATAAAGAGTTAATCAAACTAATTAAGGATAACTCAATTATACTTGATGCCGGAGCCGGTGAGGGGACTTACTTAGATGTCATTGTAAGAGAGTTTTCAAATGTTAAAACAATTGGCTTAGATCTTGCGAAATCAGGTTTAGAAATCGCTAGTGACTGCCAAACAGCAAGCTATTTCTTAGCTGACTTAGCTAATATTCCACTTGCTGATAATAGTTTAGATTATATTCTTAATATTCTATCGCCAGCCAACTATGCTGAGTTTGATCGTATATTAAAAAATGATGGCTGCTTAATCAAAGTAATTGTCAATGATAACTACTTAAAAGAAATTAGAAATGCGATTAATAAAACTGAAGAACGTAATGATAATGTTTATAATAATTTAGCTGAGCAAATGGATATTATTTCAGAATCAGATATTACTTATGAATATCCACTTGATCATGACTTAGCCACTAATTTAATTAAAATGACACCAATGACTAATCATATTCAAGAACAAATATTCATTGATAAAATCACAATCGATCTAAAAATCATTGTCGCAAGAAAGAAGGTTTAATATGAGAGTTTTAATTACAGGTTTTGATGCCTTTGGTAAGGATGATTATAATCCAACTTTTGAAGCCATAAAGTTAATGGATACTGCTAACAATAACCTTGAGTTAGTTAAACTAGAACTTCCTACTAAGTTTATTGCCGCAAAGGAGCAACTACTATCTCACTTAGATAAAAATACATATGATGCAATAATACTAACTGGTCAAGCCGCCGGAAGATCTGAAGTAACACTTGAGAAATATACTTTAAATATTATGAACTCAAAAATTGAAGATAACGATCAGTACCAGCCAAGGGATCAAGTAATAACTGCTGCTGGTCCTGACCTTTATGCCAGTGGTTTAGATTTATCTAGTATGGCAAGTTACTTAAGTTCTAATGATATACCTAGCAGTATTTCCTATCATGCCGGAACTTTCGTTTGTAATTCCACTTACTACAGTTTATTAAACTATATTAAAGAACATAAGCTAAGTAGTCAGGGACTCTTTGTTCATGTACCAATCATTGATCAACAAGTTAAAAACTATAAAGCAGATACTCCATTTGTTAGTTTAGAACATATCGTAAAAGCCTTTGAAGTGATCATTAAATTTTTAGAAAATAATCTATAAATAAGAACTAGGGATAATTAAATATTATATCCTTAGTTTTTTTAAGCTTTCTTTCTAAATAAGACTGATATTGGTTAACAAAGTGAAAGCGCTGGCTTAAAACTATACAGAGGATACCGCTATACGGAATACCATTCCGCATAGTGCTGACGAAAGTCAAAGGTGGAAGCACCATAGGTGCAAAAATTATGAAAAAATTTAGAAAATTATCATTAGTAACACTTTTAGTAATGATGTTATTATTAACTGCTTGTTCAGGTGGAACAGGTGGCGATGCAGGTAATACTGGATCAAAATTTAAAAATGTAATGTTTGTCGTTACTGGATCACTTGGTGGTGTAACTAATAATGATGACGTATATGAAGCAGTTAAGACATATACTGATAAAGTTGGTGGAAACTTAAATACTTTGAAGCAAACATGGATACTTCTTTATTTGAATCGACATTAATGCAAGCAGCAGCGAGCAAAGAGTATGATTTAATTA
>JAAYHR010000024.1 GCA_012735275.1 Erysipelothrix sp. | reverse complement strand
TTTTTGTTATTCAAATGGTTTTAAATAGAAATTACCCGTTACCTTATCAATCTTAGAATCAGTGATAAAAGCAAACTCATCAATCTCAGTAACTACCTTGGTGATCTTATTAGCCTCATTCGCCCCAACAACCATATACATAATAAATTGTTGTGATAAGCCATACTTACCAATACCTTCCCACTGCGTAATCCCACGACGTGATTGTCTAAAGAGTTCAGCTGATATCTCATCAGGATGACGAGTAATAATCGTTAATGATCTTAAGTGATAACGATCATGGAATGTATTAACAATTTGCGTATTAGTAAATTGATATAGGATTGAATATAATGCTGGCTCAAACGAGAATAATACGCCTGATACAACTAATAACATACTATTAAATACTAAGACATAGTTCCAAACTGAACGGTTGTATCTTTGCGAAAAGTAAATCGCAATAAAGTCAGTACCACCAGAACAAGCATCGGCCTTAAGACAAGCTAGTGTTCCTAGTGCTTGGAAGACTCCACCAAAGATACAGACTAATAACATATCATCCGTAAATGGAATGATCGGAATAATTGAAGTAAACAGTGAAACTAGCACAACATTTAATACCGATAATATCGTAAACTTTCTTCCAATATACTTATAAACAATTATTGCGGGAATTAAGTTTAAAATTAAATAGATTACCGAAAACGAAATCCTAACATTAAAGAATTCTAATGAGATTCTTGAAATTAATGTTGCGACCCCAGTAAAACCACTAGGAATCAGATTATTGGACTTAACAAAGATATTAACCCCGGTTGATGTTAATAGGGCACCAAAGGATACTAAGAAAATATTCTTAATGTCTCTTTTTTTCCAAACTATTTTATTGTTACTCATTTACTCACCTTATCTTCTAAATCTACCGCCATAATTAAATCAAAACGTTGGCGGATTTTTTCACTCGTAATTTCTAAATCACGAACTTCATTATATAACTTACGGTAAGAACTTGATAGTTTATCACTACGAATCGTAAACCTTTCAAATTCTTTTGCAAGTATGGCAAACTCTTGTTGCATCAAATCAACTTTCTCATTTTGCATAATCCCCAAGTTTAAAGCTTTGAGGGTTGTAATATAGGCCATGATGGTTGATGGGGAAACAATATAAACTTTCTTACTATATGAATACTGAACAACATCTTCATGACGGGCATAAATCTCTGCAAAGATGGCTTCAGCTGGAACAAACATAAAGGCAATATCAGCCGTCTCATTAGCAATGATATAACGATCAGCGATATCATCGATATGCTTCTTAATATCGCGGGCAAACTGCATTGAGGCTTTAACTTGATCAGCCTTGACGATGTTTTCATCATACATGCGTAAATAATTCTCTAAAGGAAACTTAGAGTCAACGGGAATAATCCCTAATGCTTCAGGTCCATATAAGATAGCATCAACACGGCGACTATTTGATAATAAATATTGTAGTTCATAAAATTGCTTATCAATTCCATAAGCATTCTCTAAAATTGCATTTAACTCAATTTCACCAAAACGTCCACGGGTCCCCTTATCAGTTAAGATATTTTCTAAGGCAATTATTTGATTAGATAAAGAATGCAGATTCTTTTGGGTTTCATTTACAGAAACTAATTGCTTAGATACTTCAAAGAAGGTATTATTGGTCTTTTCAAAACCTTGACTTAAGCCAGCTTGAACTTCCTTAGTAACACTATGGAGTTGATTATTAGTATTAAGATTCAAACGACTTAGATCATCCTTGAAATCTTTTAATATTCCATATTGAAATTTAGCCAGATCATCGGAGATTGATTTTGATAAATGACTTATATCACTATTAGTTTGATATGAAGACTCATTTATTTCAAGCTTTAAGCGACGATCTAATCTAATTACATAGACTAAGAGTAAGCCAATTAAAACGATTAATAGCGCAATTACTATATATATTTCCATGAAATCTCCACCTAACTTATTATAGCAAGTATAGTGTTTTTAAGATTATTATTCAAGTGATTAGAGGTGATTGCTTAATTAAATAATAATTATCATTTAATTAAGAAAAAAAGTGTCGCTTAGACACTAATTATACTCACAATCTTCACTCTCACACTCATTACAACCATAATCATCACAATCATTCATGGCTTGAAAAGCCCTTAAATCAATTGCATCTAAACCGATCTGGATTTTCGCATCCTTTTCCGGTAACTCATCGACGATTGCTAAAGTCCGCGCTGGATATGGGGCTTTAAATCTTTCCATAAAGACGCGATCTAAATGCGTAATATTTACATCTTTGGTAATAAAAACATTTACTTTAACGACAAAATTGATATTTAATTTCATCTCTTCAAATAATGCTTCCAAATTATCAAAAAGTGAATTCGCTTGCTTTTCAAAAGAATTTTTATTCACTTCACTTACAGCCGTCAACCCTGAAACATAAATATTATCCCCAACTTTTAAAACTTGTGAAAAAGGACCGACAGGATTATTAACATTCTGACTAGTTATTGATTTGCGCATAATTACCTCACTTCTATTTACTGGATTAAAAAGATAAAAATTCATCTTATCTTCATCTATCTTAATTATATATTGTTATTTTCTATTCGCAAGCCATGTAATCTATTCGTCACCGCGGATTTCCGCATCACGTTTAGCCATAGCACGCGCAATTCGATTACGCTCAATTGACTTAAGTAAGATGATACTTAAAGAAGTCAGTAAGAAAAGAATAATCATAAGAATAACTATAAAGGAAACATAATCATTAAGAGACTCTAACATTTAGATCTGACCGCCTTCCAAGTAAATAAAATCGAACATAATAAAGAATGATATTTATAAATATTATAACATTTATTATAATTGTCGCATTCGCAATCGCATTAAAGAGCGGTGTTGGTGTCATAAAATTTGAATAGTTCATTAAGATTATAATTAAGAATGCTAAATATTTAAAGACTGTTAAAAGAAACGATAATTTGACATGAACTCTTAATGACTTTAAATCATCCCTATACTTAAGTAGGTCATGCAAGATTAAGTTTGCGGCAATATTAATTCCCGAAATAAAACTAACACTAGTTAAAAAAGTTGCATAAGTAAAATTCATTGCTGAAGCATTCATGGAGAAGTTTACAAAATAGATTGAGCGAAAAGCTGGTAGTGCTTCAATGACAAAGAGTAGATTTGACATCGTCTCAACTCGCTTAAGCGTAGTCGCAAAGAAGATCTCAAGTAATAAAATTTGGACAAAAAAGATTGTCGAAATAAAAGATAAGACAATATAGAAAACGCGATTATTTTGTAACCTGGTCAATAAAATCCTCTCCTTTAATTGCTTCCTTTAAACTTAAGTTTTTAAAGCCTGTTTGGCGTAAACTCTCATAGAGCACTAGTGCAACCGTATTAGCTAAGTTGAGTGAACGCGCATTTTCAACCATGGGAATTCTTAGCGCACTATCCTTATATTTCTTTAAGATCTCTTTTGATAGTCCACTTGATTCATTTCCAAAGATTAGATATACATCTTCCTCACAAGCAAAGTTAGCATCTGAATAAGTCGCTTTACCATAACGCGATATTAAAAAGTATTTACCAGGATTCTTTGCTTCAAAGTCAGTAAAAGAATCATAAATTGTATAATTAGTATCTTTTAGATAATCTAAACCAGAACGTTTTAATTGCTTATCAGATAATTCAAAACCAAGCGGTTTAACTAAATGTAAGCGTGTGTTGGATGCCATAGCTGTGCGCATAATATTACCAGTATTGTTAGGTATTTCTGGTGCAAATAAAACTATATTAATCATTTTTTAATCCCCTTAAACTATAAATTCGATATACATAAGCTAGTATATTCGTCGCGATGAAATATAAGATAAATCTAAATAAAACTTTAAAGACAAGTGCCATAAAGAGTGCCTCTGGAAATAAATTAACTAAGGCATCAACCGCCGGATTCATTAACCAGAGATCATTAGTAAAGAAAACTAAATGGAAATAAGTCCAGAAGACATTGAAGTTGGTATAGGCAAAGAGTCCAATTACTGAAACAAAGATAACCATAAAGATTGATATTTGATTAAAACTTTTAGCTAACTCAAATAAACTTATCTTTTTAAAGCAGACAAGCGCAATCAAGACTATAAGTAGTCCTAATGCAAACATTCCAACTAGTTTAGCATTTTGATATAAGTAATAAACATCAATCATATGTTCTTTATCTTGACTCGAATAAATATCGATATTCTTTCCATTATAATCAAGATAATAAGAAAGATCATCAGTTTTACCTTTAGTATAATCGAGGGCCACTTGACTCGCCCCTTTAACGTCATCTTCACTAATCCCCATCTTTAAACTTACCTGATTATCATTTTGAACTTTTGTAAAGTAATCGATATTAAAGACACTTTGATCTACTGAGACCACGATCATACCAATAATATGCATGAGACAAATGCCATAGATTAAATACTTTCTAAACTTACTCACTTAAGAGGTACTCCTCAAGTTGTTTGATCGCTAAAGCACGGTGTGATACTTGATTCTTTATCTCATCAGAAATTTCAGCCATTGTTTGCTTATATTCTGGGATATAGAAAATTGGGTTGTAACCAAAGCCATTAGTGCCGGCCATTGCTTCTGAGATTTCGCCTTCGATAATACCTTTAAATAATTTAACTTCACCAAATTCAGCTAAGGCAATTACTGAAGTAAACTTAGCACGGCGATCAGTCTTATCTTTCATTAAATCTAAAACTAATGGGTTCTTTTCACTATATGGAGTATCTTCACCTAAAAAACGATGTGAGTAAATCCCTGGTTGATTATCCAATGCCACAATTTCTAAGCCTGAATCATCCGCAATCACATAATCATACTCATCCTTAAGGGCATTAACTTTGAGAATCGCATTCTCTTCAAAAGTTAAACCAGTTTCCTCAACATCAATATCAATATTTAAATCCTTTAATGAATAAACATTGAAATCTTTTAATATATTTTTAAACTCGACAATTTTTCCTTGGTTATTTGATACTACTACGATATTTTTTGACATGTGTCCTCCTTGAAATCGATTGAATAGATTGAACTTTCTGTTTGTTGATCATTGTATAAAGCAAAGATATAAGTATTATTATAACGATAATCCTTAAAGACGCGGGCATAACGATAGACTTGATTTTGATCGAAGTAGCCCTTCTCAACAATTAACTGTTGAATCTGGCGCATATTCTCCTCAAAGAAAAGAATCTTAGCTTTCTGCTTTTCCCCCATCCAATAATCAATTGTTAATAATGATTTTAGGATATCTTTATCAATCTTATTTTTAAGAAGTTCATAAAGTTCCATAAATAAATCATACTTTTGATAGCCAATCCCAATTCGTTCAAAGACTTGACCAATCTCATATTAAAGCGTAAATAAGTCACCCGCATAATGGTGCTCATTTAAATACTTAACGGTTACTTCTAGTAAATTTCGATTAAGGGTACGATCCACCCCTTTTGCGACAATATTAATATAATCCATCTCACTCTTATTTAACCACGGGGTATCATAAACTTCATAAGGTGCTTGAAGATTATATAAGAAATTAAGTTTTAGTGCCTGATCCTTCATCTTGGTTCCCTTAAGTAACTTTAAAATCCCAAGTTGTAACTCAGTTGGATACACATTAGCCAATTGGTTAAATGATGCTTGAAAACTAGTTAGTCCCTCATATGGTAAGCCAGCGATTAAATCAGCATGAATAGTAATATCATTATCTAAAAGGATTCGCATAACTTGATTCAAACGTTCATTATCTTGACGACGATCTACTGCCTCTAAAGTTTTTGGATTATATGATTGAATACCAATCTCATAACGGTAGCGATCACGATTGGACTTATTAATTATCATTTCAATTAAGTCATCATCTAAGCGATCAGCCACAATTTCGACTTGAAAGGATTCAATGTTTGGATAGTTCTCTAACATTTTATATAAAGCTTTCGTACGCTCTTTATGGGCATTAAAAGTTCGATCTAAAAACTTAACTTGATTAATTGGGAAATCTTTTACACTCTCAAATAAATTCTCTAAATATTCCAAAGAAAAGAAACGTACAGTATTATCTAATGAAGATAAACAATAGCTACAGCGAAATGGACAGCCGCGTGAAGCTTCAACATATAAGTATTGATTAGAGAAGTTAGTATGGTCAATCTCTAAATTATAAGGAATATCTAGACTTTCAAGATAAGCAATATCTTCCTTACGGACTGGTTTAAACTCACTTGCTTCCTCTTTGACATAATCAGTATTATTATTGATTAGGTACTCCCAAAAGACGCGCTCACCCTCACCGAGGACAATTGCATCAATTGGATATGCAAACCATTCATCATTCTCATAAGTAACTTCTGGACCACCAAGAACAATTTTAATTGTTGGTTTTCTTAGTTTTAATAATTGGATTAATGACTTAACTTGATCAACATTCCAGATATAGACCGAGATTCCCACAACATCATAATTATCGGCAATAATACTGGCAGCGACACTTGAAACATCATCCTTTATAGTATACTCACTAATATTTACAACTACATCTTTCGGGCGGGCAACATAAAGCCACCTTAAAGCTAAGTTTTTGTGAATATATGATGAATTGAATGTTGTTAATAAAACTCGCATAATATCGTCTCCTACATTTATCAATTATAACATATCATTAAAGCCTTTTAATTATGTTATAGTTATTTAGAGGTGTAAAATGAAAATTAATATTCCCTACAAATACAAATTTATAAAAGACTTAGAACTTGGCTTAACCAATAAAAACTATTTATTAGAAATCGACGCTAAAAAGTATATTTGTCGGCTACCATTAAATGATTTAGATATCTTTAATCGTAATAATGAAAAAAAGATTATTCAAGCATTAAGAGATAGTAATTTTACTATTCCTGTTAGCTATTATGATAATGGAATTCAATTATCACCTTATCTAAATAATCTTGTTAACTATGCCGATTATAATGATGATCAGAAAATATTCAAGGTTGCAGAGCTAATGAAGAAGCTTCATCAAACTAAAGTTGATGATATTCAAGCCTTTAATCCAATTGAGATGATTTATAAATATGCATCCTTAATTGAAGATTTAGAAATTGATCTTAATGATTTCACTTATCTCTTTGAAGCTTATAGTAAACATACATATGTGCCAAGCCTTTGTCATAATGACTGGGTTGATGGTAACATCTGCTTTATTGCTGATCAAGCCTATTTAATTGATTTTGAATATGCGGGCTTAAATGATCCCCTCTTTGATATTATGTCCTTTATTACTGAGAATGATTTAAGTTCAAAAGTCCGTCGTGACTTTCTCTTGGCTATGCTTGATGAGCCTGATGCTAAGACCCTCTTAGCCCTTGAAATGTATCGTGACATAAATAATCTACTCTGGTATTTATGGGCTGATATGATGTTTAAAAAGCGTCATGAGTCAATCTATAATAAAATCAAAGCCATTAAGTACCAACAACTATATTCTGAAATGAAAAAGCCTTTAAATTTTATTTAAAGGCTTTTTATTAGTTCTTGACAAACTCTAGCTGAATTATAACTTGCTTCAACTAAATATTCTTCAAAATCAACTTTATTATCAGTACTTGCTAAAACGTTATCTGAGATAGATCTGATTACAATAAATGGAATTTGTAAATGATCTAGAACCATGGCAATTGAGCCAGCTTCCATATCAGCACATAAGGCTGTCGGATAATTAGCTAAGATATTATTTACCAGACTTTCGCTATTGATAAAGGTATCACTTGATACCATATCTCCAACATAAACATTATCGATCTTGAGGGCTTCTAGTTTATCAACTAAGTTTAAATTACACTCAAAACTATAACGTTTTTGATTAAAGCCTTTTTCATAACCAAATGCGGTTAAATCAAAATCAGCAACTGCGACTCTCTGTGCAACAATAACATCAAAGACATTAAATTCTTTGTGTAAGGCACCAGCTGAGCCGATATTAATAATTAGCGCTGGATTATAGTTTGAAACCATTAAGGTTGCCGACATCGCCGCTAAAGACTTACCAACACCACTCTTGCTTAAGACCACAGCTTGATCTTCAAGTTTTCCAAGATAGAATGTTTGGCCGTTATGACTTTCTTCTTTTACATCAAGCATAAGTTTTAAAAATTCATTAACTTCTTGATCCATTGCTCCAATAATACCAATCATATTTTTTCACCTACTATAAATAATTTCTCTCCGGCATTTATTCCAACTTGATTAAAGTCAGTATAAACTGAAAGTTTAAAGCCAATCGCTTCTAATAGTTCTTTTACTAACTCATAGTGATAAACTCTTTGAACATGACGCTCTTCATAAAGTGTATCTTCATAGAAAGCAAAGTGATGATGAATATAATCATCTTCAGCCCAAATTGACCACTGATAATCAGTATCTAGTAGTTGGCCTGTTTCAATATAGTCTTCAGCAAATTCTTCTAAACGATCTAAACTGTGCATATCAAATAAAAATTTACCGCCAGCATTTAAATGCTTGTAGACTTGTTGAAACATTAACTTTAAATCATCAACTTCTAAAACATAATTAATTGAGTCACAGAAGCAAATAATATTATCAAATTTATCATCAATACTAAAGTTAATCATATCCATTGCAAAGGCATCAAGCAGATTTTCACTTGTTGCTTTAGCATTAAGTTCATTGATCATATCTTGTGATAGATCGGTTGCGATAATTTTATCTTGCTCAGCAATCTTAAGTGTTATCTCACCCGTTCCAGCTGCAAGTTCTAGCGTTTTACCTGGATGCTTGTGCTTATTAAAAAATTCAAGCCACATAGTTGTAGCTTGATCATCTTTTAATAGCGCATCATAATATTTGGCTAAATTATTGTACATCTGCTTTAAGTGTTTGTGGATGGTTCATGAATAACTTATCCAACTCATATACTTCACGGATGTTTTTATCAAATACATGTAATACAACATCATATAAATCGATGACGACCCAACCTGAGTCAGATTTACCATCGATAGCGCGGAAATCAATTTTTCCTTCTTTTGATTGTTTGATTACTTCATTAACGATTGCATCAATTTGACGGTTTGAATCAACATCACAAACTACAAAGTAATCTGTAAATGGATTAGTACGTTCAAAATCGATAACATTGATTCTTTTCGCAAACTTATCTTCAATAAGTTCGACTACTTGATTAACTAAATTATTTTTCAATTTCTTTCTCCTTCACTGCTTGTTCAGCTTTTGCTTTAACTACGGCAAATGCTTGTTTAAAATCTTCTTTACTTAATTTAATATATTCTTCAACTGGATACTTACGGCCACGCTCAAGTTTATCAACTAGATAAACTAACTGCGCTAAGTTATCATCACTATCACCTGTTGTATGGTGGCGAATCGCCCCAATGATTTTTGGATCACTGATCATAAATTCATGCTCAGTAATAAAGGCACCGGTAAACTGATGATAAACTTTTGGATGATATTCAAGATGCTCATGATAGTGTTTTTGCATTATTGCCATTTCCACTTCAGGATCAATTTCTTTCGCAATATCATGTAATATGGTTGCTAAGTAGATATCGTTAGCTAATAAATCATGATATGGTGCTAGTTCCATCGCTAAATCAACACAACGCATGACATGCTTATATCTTTTCTCTGATAAGCGCTCTTTAACGATTGCTTCAAGATAGAGACGATTAGTCAAAACATAATCAAGGACTTGCTTATCTAAGTATTTAAAGTGACCTTGGCGAATTTTTGAGGAAGAGTCTTCTTCATAAAAATCCAGTACTAAGTGCTTACCCTTATAATCAGCTAAAGAATTATTACGATCAACAATTATAAAGTCAATTAAGTCTTCTAATTCTTGATACTTATACCACTGATTTAAACTAGCTAAGGAGTCCGCTCCCATGATCCATTTAAACTGATTATTTGGATACTTTTTCTGTAGTTCAATAATTGTGTTGTATGTATAAGATGGCTTTGGTAAGTCTTTTTCAATTTCACATAATTTTAATTTGCTATTATGTGAGATTGCGAGTTTTATCATATTGGCACGGTCGCTAAAGTTAGCATTATGATCGCTCTTAAGTGGTTGATCATAAGCTAGGACAAACCAGATCTCATCAAGATCAGTTTTAGCTAAGACCATTTCCGCAAGCTTTATATGGGCCTTGTGAATTGGATCAAATGATCCACCAAATAAACCGACTTTAATCATTTTACTAAACTAATTAGTTTCTTTTCACTTGGGCGATAAACTACGATTGATCGTCCAACGATTGATACAACTTCTGAGCCCGTTTCACTTGATAAGATAATTGCTGCTTCATTAGCAGTAATTGCTGATGTTTTTAAGATTGAGATTTTTACTAACTCATGTGCTTCTAAAGCTTGATTTAAGTTTAAAAACATATCACCTTTGATTCCATCTTTACCAATTGTTAATACTGCTTTAAGTGGATTACCTAATGCTTTTAATTGTCTTTTTTGCGCATTGCTTAATTTCATATAATTGCCTCCCGAATTAATACTTCAACATTTTCATTTCTTAATACTCTAACTGCTTTGATATTTCGCTTACAGTTAATAAAACCTAAACCGTTAATAACAATATCAAATGGATCTCTAATGATTGGTAAATCCTTAGTCATCTTATTTACTCCAGCTGATTTAACGGTAGTTTCATCATTTACAACACGTTCCCATTGTGACTCGGCATTATCTAGTGCTGAGCGATGAATATCTAATTGATCATTAACATAAAAAATTACGGAAGTTTTATCATATACTTCAATTTGAACTTGGACTAAGCCATCAATTGTAAAACTTGAATCTTTAGTTATTTGGAATACTTTTGGTTTAATTTTCTTTGGTACAACTTTATCTAAATCATCATTAGCGACATAGTACTGCATATTATCTACTCTAATTAAACCTGGAGTATCAAATAGTGTATAGCCATCCATTGGAATCGAGATTAAATCTAAAGTTGTTCCTGGGTAGCGTGATATTGTAATATCAGTTTCAGCTAAGGCATTAATTAAAGTTGATTTACCAACATTAGCCTGTCCCATAATAATTACATCGCGCTCATCACGGTAGTGATCAATTACTTTTAGTACTTGATCTTTTCCATCATGTCCATGGTGTCCCGTAAAGAGAATCTCAGCTACTTGAATACCATAGAAATTTAGGCGGGCACGAACAAACTCTAAGAGTTTTCCATTTCCCATTGTGTCTGGTAATAAATCACGTTTAGTACCAACTAAAATAATATCTTTATTTAATAAGTGACGGTTTAAACCATTAATAATATTTGAGTCAAAGTCAAATAAATCAACTACCCAGATAACTAGGTTATCCTCCTTATTTACCGTTTCTAAAATATCAAAATTATCGAAATCACTCTTATATGATTTAACTAAATCATCATAGTGTTTAATACGAAAACATCTTTGACATAAATCTTTTTCCATACTTGGAGTAAAACCAATTATATCTTTATTATCAGTTTGTAGTATTGCTCCACAGCCATTACATTTTTTCATTTGGCCACAATCCCTTCTTTTTCATTCTTTTGATAACCATATTTTCAAACATACGGTTAAGTTTTGTAAAAATTAAATCTTTCTCTACAATCGGCTTCGTTAAAATAACATCTATATTATTAAAGTTGGACCCTAAAACATCAGTCATAACTTGATCACCTAGCGATATCATTTCATCTGGGCTAATATGTTTGTATTTACTAAAAATTTGCTTATATGCTTTTGAACTTGGTTTAAGGGCCATTGGATAAACATCTAAGTTTAAATCTTCATTAAAAGTCACAACACGACTTTCAGTATTATTAGAAATTAAAATTATATCGATACCATTGTCTTTAAGATTCTTAATAAAATTTTTCACATCATCATTAGCACTTGGATCATCATGTGCAACTAAGGTATTATCAATATCACATAAAACTAACTTCTTATTTAAATCAATTAACTTATCAATCTTGACCTCTGAAAAATGATCAACAAGATAGCTTGGAACAAACTTTTTTAGCATTTTATCACCTTTACACATTATAACATAATCAGACTAAATCTTATTGATTAGACAAAAAAAGCTCATGAGTAATCATGAGCAATCAAGGATTTTTGGGGGGGATGTAAGTTACCTTGAGAACTTACACGTTATAATAATACTATCTTTACGAAAAAAAACAAGTCTTTTTATCCTTAATGTGTTAATTATTCAAAAATTCAGCAAATCTTTGTGAGTATTTCGTGTATAGTATCGATCCGATAATAATACAAGAAATAAACTGACCGATAAATACCGTTGTAAAATCGAATAATAGTACTGGTAAATGTAGTGCTTGATAATATCCAAAAGCAAATACAAATGGTAATCCAATTGCATTAACTAAAACTGGCATCATTAAAGATACATAAGGTACTTGGTTTTTACCAAATTTGAAATTCTTTAAGTAATAAGCTAATACACATGAAATCGCAGTAAAGAGAGTTCCGAATATAACATCTAAAATCCCAAAATTACTTAAACCTAAACTTGTTCCAATTGCATTTGTAATTAAACAACCAATTGTCACGCCATAAATTCCATTTTTAGAAACAATTGCCGCAACGATAAGTGCTTCTGCAACTCGAACTTGAATTGAATTAAAGGACATAAACTGTAGTGACATTGAAATCACAAAATATATTGCGGCAATTAGCGCAATTCTAACTATCTTCTTAGTACTAGACATTATAAATCTCTCCTCAATTGTAAATAATTACGATCAATCGTAATATAAACGTCTTTCTTATAAAACTTTCTTATTTCTTTGGATTTTGCCTGAATAATCATTACATCACTTAAATTATCATCATTTACGACAATATCAAAAGAGATTATATTATTATTCTTATGCTTAATCAATCTAAAATCGTGAATACTATATTCAGAATTAAAGTTATAAACAATATCCTTAACTAAAGCCTGCATATCAGCTAAATATTCATCATCTAAAACTACTGGATCTAAGTGGACAACTAAATCAACATTTAAATCCTTATTAAAAGCAAACTCAATTGATTCAGAAATATCATGGGCCGCAAGTAATGTCTTACGGGCATCAATTTCAATATGGACACTGGCATAAATACGATTATGACCATATTGGTGGACAATTAAATCATGATAGCCCAGTATTTCATTAAATGATAAAAGTAAATCATCCATAGCCTTCAGTTGATCATCAGTTATTCTATGACCAAGTAACTCTTTAATGGCTAATATTAACATTGACAGTGCACCAACAATTATGTAAACCGATAGTAGTAAGGATAAGATTCCATCTAACTTCAGTGAAAAGAGATGCTCAGAAATTAATCCAACAATGATAACTAAGTTGATAAGTACATCATTAAGTGAATCTTTGGCAGTAGCTTTTAATAATTTTGAATCAATTTTATCCGCTACATATGAGTTAAATGAAAACTGCCAAAACTTAACTAATGAAGTAAAGATTAATAGGACTACCATTAACTTTGAAAACTTAATTGTCTGGGGATTAAAGATATTCTTGACTGAAGATATGGCCATTAAGATTGCAAAAGCAATGATAATTAGCGATACAAATAGTTCAGCAATCTTCTCAAAACGTCCATGTCCAAATGGATGTTTTTGATCAGCGGGTTTTGCCGCAATCTTAAATCCAAAGAATGATATTAGCGATGATAAGGAATCAAATAAGTTATTGAAGGCATCAGCTGTAATTGCTAAAGAGTAAGTTGCGATACCAATTAAATATTTAATTACAAATAAAGCTAGGTTAACAATTACTCCAAGTATTGAGCTTAGTAAGCCAGCTTGCATCCGATAATCTTGATCTTTGTTTTGCTTGATTAATAAATTTAATATTTTCTTATGCATGTTTCACCTCAATAAACAAAGAAAAGAGGCACAAGCCCCTTTTCTCTGCTTCTTCTACCATCTCTTTGTGCCATTCATATTTTCATATAAATGCTTCTCCTGCACTGTCTAATTATTATTGTTATTAGACCATTTTATAATAACATATAAAACAGCATTTGTCACAAGTCAATAACCCGCTAAGGCTTAAGCAATCGTGTTTTTATAGTCCATAACAAGATTAATGGTTGTCTTATCTCTAAAAGTATTCAGCCCTAAATTAACACATGCTTGCATTGAACTTAGATTTTTAAACTTAGGCAAATCTAGAGATTGATCAAAACAGAGTAATTCAACATCTGATCTTAGTGACCATTTTAAGTACTTTTCTTTTAAGACACTTGGAGTACTTAAGTTTTCTAAATCAATTTTAAATAAAGGTTTTAAGAAATCAACACCAAATGGTTCAAGACTACTTACTTGTTTAACAATATCAACTGATAATTTATCTAAATCAATTTGAATAAAGTCTTGCTTAAAGCATTGATAGACAATTTCACTTGATTGCTCAGTAATTAATGCTAAAACTTGCTGAAGATTATCTTCAAGTATTGAAATACCACAAGCTTGTGCATGACCACCAAATGATTCAAAATACTCACTAAGTGGATTAAGCACCGCATGAATATCATAACCCTTAGGTGCGCGGCCTGATCCCTTATATAAGCCATTAACTTTAGTTAAGACCAGGATTGGCTCACCAAGTTCATTAAGGATCTTACCGGCGACAAGCCCCGTAATTCCTTCATGAATTGACTCATCAATTAAGATATTAATTGTTCCATATTTTTTAACATTTAAAGCTTGGCCACTAGCATCATTAGTTAGTTTAATTCGTTCTTGATTAAGACTATTTATTTCTTTAGCAACATTTTCAATCTCACTCTTATCACTTAATAAGAAATAGCGAACCATGTTGTTAACATTGACACGATCAGCTAAACGACCAAAAGTATTTAACTTTGGAACAACTTGAAATGAAATAGTTGTTTGATCAATTGGTCCATTTTGATAATTGATTAAACTAGCAATATAAGGATTTGAATGTTTATTTAAATAGAATAGTCCATTCTTAATAATGTTTCGATTAAAACCAAAGACTGATACCATATCAGCAATGGTTGCGATCATGGCATAAACATACATTTCTCCTAAAAGCTCTTTACTAATAATTCTCTCAGCTATAATTAGAGCAATCCCCGCTCCAGCTAAAACCTTGTATCCTTCACTTAAATATTTTGGATGCAGGATGTAATCAAAATCATAATCGTTATCATCACTTAACATATGATGATCAGTCACAATTAAGTCAATCCCTAACTCTTTAGCACGATCTAAGGCATCAAAAGCAACCACACCATTATCTACTGTGATAATTAATGAATAGCCCTTATCAGCGACTAAATTAACTATATTTGGATTAATCCCATAACCCTCACTAAAACGATTAGGAATGTAGAATCCAACATCAATTCCAAAATCACTTAATGCTTTATAAAGAATGGTTGTAGCCATAATTCCATCAGCGTCATAATCACCGACAATCACAACTTTTTCATTTAAAACTTTCGCCTTATAAATTCGATCAATTACTAAATCTAAATGATCACTTACAAGCGTGTATTTTTTATCATTTAATAATTGATCAACTTGTGCGTATGATAAGTTTTGACTTTTAATAATTTCTTCAATTAGCCCATCAACATTATTTTGAGCTAAGAGTGTCTCAATATTCTGCATATTAGCGGTCAAATAAGTCATCAAAATCATTTAAACTTTGATGTTGTGAGGATATTATTGCAGCATTCGATAAGTAAACAACAATATGATCAGCATCACATGCCATTACTTCGACAATCGCATCACTTAAAGTTTGCGGTTGGTGCTTCTTCCATTTATAGTTAAATAAGTAATCCACAAAGTGTGCTATTTCCAAGTTTGGGAAATAATCACGCTTAATCTGATTGTATTTAATTCCAATTGTTAATGATAAGTCATCATTAATTTTTCCATTTTTTATAAACATTCTATCACCTGTTCTATTATTATACATTGTTAAGAGCAAATAAATTAATTATTCAAATAATCATAAATAAATTTAAGACTTGCCCCTAAAGAATACATTAAGGCAGCCTCATCCATATCAAAATATTGATTATGGTGTTCAGCTCCTGAGCCGAGTTCATTATTTTTAATTCCAACAAAAGCAAAAAGTGTTGGACAAAGTTTGGAGTAATGGTAGAAAGACTCTGATGCATACCAATCAATCCCATTTACAACTTTATTTGGAAATAGTGATGATACACCAGCAATCGCCAGACTTGATAAGTTATCATCATTAATAACTGGACGTGGTCCAAGTCTTGTAGAATCTCTAAAGAAAACCTGACAGTTGTGGATTTCCGCCGTTAAATGCGCCACCTTCTTTAAAAGTTCTAAAGATTTAGCACCTTCAACTTCATCAAAGAATCTAAATGATCCACCACAATAGGCTGAGTCATCAAAGACATTGACAGCGGAGCCTGAATGGACTGTGGTAATACCTAAAGTTACAGTTTTTGAAACATTAAGTTGATTATTCCAAGCCGAGTTTAATGCTGTTATGATATGCGCTAAAGCGACAATCGGATTTACTGATAAGTCTGGACGTGAGCCATGACCACCCTTGCCAATAACATCAAACTCAAATAAGACTGATCCCGCCATACGCGGACCAGCATCAAGACAAATATCACCTGTATCCATAAATGACGCTAAATGGGTTCCATAAATCGCATCAATATTTAGGGGCTCGAGTGCTTCAATCATCTGATGAATCCCACCACCGATTTCCTCAGCTTCTTCAAAGATAAAGACAACCTTACCACTTAAGTCTCTTTGATTATTAACTAAAGCCTTAGCTGCAGCTAGGACAACGGCCATATGACCATCATGACCACAAGCGTGCATTTTCCCATCAACTAGTGATTTAACTTGACGTTTTTGAACTAAGTTATTATCATTTTCTTGGATTGGTAAAGCATCAATATCAGTTCTAATACCGACAGTCTTTCCTGGTTTTTTAGTATCTAAGACAGCATAAAATCCGGTCCCTTCTACCAGATTTATTTCTAATCCTAGTGCTTGCATATACTTTTGGAGATACTGTGAAGTTTCAAACTCTTCACTGGATAATTCTGGATGCTCATGTAAATATCTTCTATGTTCAATCATTTCAACTTCTAGTGAAGTAATGATTTCAAGTAATTTTTCATTTGTCATATTATATCTCCTCACATTACAATAATTATAGCATGGATAGAATGATAATTTGGACAAATAAAAACATCCGAAGATGTTTTAAGCCTTAATATTTTTAACTAAGTTTTTAAAGATTTGACCTCTTTCTTCATAATCTTTAAATTGATCAAAGGAAGCACAAGCAGGACTAAAGAGAACTGTATCACCTGTTGTTGCCATTTGACTTGCCAGATTGACCGCAATTTCTAAGCTATCAACGATTATTGCCTGATCAAAGACATCCTTTAATTTATCTTTGGTCTCACCAAAGAGGATTGCGAGTTTTACCTGTGCTTGATAATTACTTAAATCCGCAAAGGATATTTGCTTATCATAACCTCCAGCAATTAAGATAACTGGTTTTTCAAACGCCGTAAGCGCTACTTTAACTGACTCAACATTCGTTGCCTTAGAGTCGTTATAATAGGCAACACCGGCAATTGTATCAACAAACTCAATACGGTGCTCTACACCTTTAAAAGTGCTGATTACCTTGCTAATTGAAGCTGGTTTAACCCCATATTCAAAAGACATAATTGCCGCTACAAGTGCATTGTAAAGATTATGTTTTCCAACAATTTTTAAATCACGCTTATTAAATAATTCAACATCTTGATAGATAACTTTATCATCAATAAAATTAATAGCTGATGGATTATCAATTCCGTAATCAATCGTTTTTACTTTATCGTTTTTGAAGTAATCAACTACTAGTTGATCATCAATATTTCTAATAAAGATATCCTGATCATCTTGATTTTGATAAATAGCTTGCTTTGATTTAAAGTAGCTATCTAAATCATCATAGTAATCTAAGTGATCATTTTGAAGATTAGTGATATTTGCAATCTTTGGTTTCATATCATAGATTCCATCAAGTTGAAATGATGATAACTCAATAACTAAAACTTTTGCATCTGGATGTTTATAAACAATCTCACTAACCGGAATACCAATATTACCACATAAGTAAACATCACTGTAATCTTGTTTTAGCATTTGACAAGCCAGTGTAACAGTTGTTGTCTTACCATTAGTTCCGGTAATCGCTAAAACATCAGCATTTGGTACATAACGAAGCGCCACATCAATCTCATTATAGATTTTATAGCCAGCTTCTAAGACTTTAATAATGAAGGGACTATCATATTTAATCCCTGGATTTTTAATTACTAAATCATATTTAACATCTAAAAGTGAATCAGGATGTAATCCTTCAACCACTTCAATTCCAACCGCTTCAAGTTCAGCTTTATATGGAACTTGATTAATATCAGTTAGGGTTACGGCATAATCATTTTCCGCTAAAAGTAGCGAGATATATTTACCACTACGTGCTCCACCGATAACTAGGGCTTTTTTCATAAATTAACTCCAAAGAAGATTCCAATAATCGCAAAGAGTATTGCACAAGCATAAAACATATAAACAACATGCTTCTCTTTCATTCCCCAAATTGTAAATGAGTAATGAATTGGTGTATATGGGAAGACTCGTTTCTTACGTAATTTAACTGAACCAATTTGAATAATGACTGATAGAGTTTCAAGAACAAATACCATTCCAATAATAACTAGAGATAATTCTTGATTTAAAACAATTGCTGTTGCCGCTAATAGTGCACCTAGTGATAAAGATCCAACATCACCCATAATTACTTTAGCCGGCTTATTGTTGTAAGCAAGATAAGCAATTAGTGATCCCATTACTGCAAATAAGAAAATCGCTAAGTCAACATTCTCTAATTTTAAAGCAAAGTAAGTATATGGTATTAGGGCAATCAAGACTGTACCACCGGCTAATCCATCCATACCATCTGTTAAGTTAACCGCATTTGAAACACCACTTAACATAAAGATAATAACTAATAAGTATAACCAACCAACTTTAATAAAGATTGATGTAAATGGAATCGCAAGACCCACAAGTCCGCCATTGTATTGATACCAAATTATTCCAAAGATTACCGCTAAAACAACTTCAGTAATAAATTTCTTCTTAGTTGGAAAACCAATATTATCTTGTCTAACTAAAATTAAATAATCATCATAAAGACCAATTAAGCCAAAGCTTAAAAAGGATGCGATTACTAATAAAGTATTGATATTAGTAAAAGCTTTAAAATCTACTAATAATAAAGTAATGATTGGAACAAAAAGGAAGATAATTCCTCCCATTGTTGGTGTTTTCTTTTTATCTTTAAATTCAGCTAAGGCATATTCACTAACTTGCTGATTCAATTGTAAGCCCGCCATAAACTTAATAAAGCGTGGATACAAGAATAGTGAGATAATTAGTGATATGGAAAAACTAACTAAATATTTTATATTTAACATACATAAACTCCTATCTTAATTTGACTCTGACTTCGATTGTCTCATCAATGATCGTTCCTTTTGGAACACTTTGATTATAAACAGCGCCATTTCCTTCAATTATGAAAATCGAGCCTGATGCCTCCCAGAAGGCAACTACTTCCTTACGTGACCAACCGGTCATATCAGGCATAGTAATTTTACCCTTACCAGTATAGAGGATAATCTTTTGATTTGAAATAATCTTATCACCAGCATTTGGATATTGGTTAATAATATTATTTCCATCGCCAATAATATTAATATTCGCTTTTGAATTTGCTAATTTATCTTTAGCATAATCAAGCGAGTGATTAATAAGACTTGGCATATCACTAACTATTATATCATCTTGGTCCTCATTATCATCAATTGGTGTTGAGTTCTTAATTAAATTAAACTCATTGGATACTTTTAAAACTAAATCATTAATTGGGGCTGCTTGTTGGAAGTAAAGTGATGGTGCATACTCTGACTCATAAGCATAAAAGACTAGGTATTGCGGGTCTTCTTTTGGAAAAGCACTTCCAACTGACGATATATAACGCGAACGGCTATATTTTCCATCAATAACGACTTGGGCAGTACCAGTTTTCGCAATAACATCAATTTCATCTAACTTGTAGTTTTTACCAGTTCCTAGGTCACCTTCAATAACGTTTGCCATCAGCCCACGCATTACTTCAGAAGTTCCTTTTGAAATTGGACGACCAATTTCTTCGGGGCTACTCTTATAAACTACTTCATTCTTATCAACAATTTGATCAATTACATATGGTTGCATCATAATTCCATCATTTAGAATTGCTTGGAATGCGGAAGCCATTTGCATCATTGTTACAGTTGATCCTTGTCCAAAAGTATTATTTACTTTCTCAATTGGGTAGTTGAATAACTTACGACCCGATGAGCCGTTAATCGCATCAATTGTCGTTGGTTTAAAGAAGTTAAACTTATCTAAATATTTCTCAAAAGTTGCGGCTGGTAATTTTTGGCGTGCCATCTCAACCATACCAACGTTTGAAGAAACTTCAAACCCTTGCGCATAAGTTAGATTACCATGTGATTTTCCATTAGCATTTGAGATTGGTGCATATTTACTTTCCGCTTGTGGGACACGAAATGGTACCCCCTTGGCATCAAAGTTAAAATAGATTGTATTTGAATTAAATGTTTCATCAAGATTTAATCCTTCTTCAATCGCTGCAGCATAGGTTATAGCTTTCATTGTTGATCCGGGTTCATACTCAAAATCAGATGGGTAGAATAAATACTCGACATTCTCACGCTCTTCAGGATCAAATGATGGGGCTTGCGCTATTGCAATAATCTTACCGGTTTTAATATCCATGACCATACCCCAAGCTTTATCAGTATTAGCCATTTCCATTGAACGGAGGAGTGAATCTTCAAGTTGCAGCTGAATATTTTTATTTAAGGTTAAGTAGATATCATTTCCATCTTTAGCATCAACAACAGTTGATTCAGTATTTGGTAGTTTATAACCATTTACGGTTAGGGTATGGACTGATTCGCCATCGGTTCCAGTTAATTCATCATTATATAATCTTTCAATTCCCATTTTCCCAATTTGGTGACCAATTTCTTGATCTAACATTGAGAAACCAATTAATTGTGATGAGAATTGTCCAAGTGGGTAGTGACGACGGGAAGTCTTAGTAAATTCTAATCCTGGCAGATCGCTTTCTTCAATTTTAGTTTTAACATTTAAACTTAATCCTTTACCAATCGTTCCATACTCGGTTTGGTATTTCCCACTAGTTGGAGCGAGCAGCTTTTTGATCCGATCAACATCACCTTCAAGGATTTCAGCTAAAAAAATTGCAGTCGCTTCAGTATCGACTACATAATGGGGATTACCCTTGCCATCTACGCGCGACTCATCGAGGTAGGCCATCAGGTTATAGGATGTTACGTCTTCGGCAACGACTGTTTGGGTAGATTCGTATATGGTTCCACGGCGCGATTTAATGACACTTTTAACGTCTGAGTTATTTGAGTAAGCAGATATATCTTCCTTACTTCTTAAATGCACATTAAAAAGAGACGCTGAAAGGATGTTAACGATTAAAAAAGCATAAATACTAATCATTACCACAAGCATTGAAAAAATTACTTTATTCCCACGTCTCTTCATTTCTACTCTTCATTCCCTTTTATATATACTATGTTGTCTTTGTTATGTTGCATTTCATCCGAGTCGATTGAATCAACTACTTTTGATTTTGTAGCTAATTTATCAATTTCAACTTGTAGCGCTTCGTTTTCACTGGCTAGTGAGTTGATTTGGATTTCCGTTACTTGGATATTAACAGCTAAATCATTATTGTACTGTTTTAAAAATATCGAAGTAAAAGTAAAGGCAACTAGTGAGACAATAAAAAATGCAAATGGTAGTAAAAGAATTTTAGCTGTTTTTCTTTTTCTAACTTTCATTTTTATGCCCTTTCTAAAACACGTAATTTAGCAGAGCGCGAACGTTTATTGTCTTCTAATTCTTCCTCACTTGCTAATATCGGTTTTCTAAGTATAACTTCGTATCCACTTGACTCTATTTGATCGGGCATAATTGGAACACGTTTGTCTAAAGTATCACCAACTGCCAACTTTTTAAACATTTTTTTAACTATTCTATCTTCTAAGGAGTGGAAGGTGATAATTACATAACGGCCTTTTGACCCAAGTAATTCTGCTCCTTCTGCAATCGCTTGTTTTAGCGCTCCTAATTCATCATTAACTTCAATTCTAATTGCTTGAAATACTTTTTTAGCCGGATGGCCTTTTTTATTTAATTCTCTTTGTGGAAGACTAGCTTTGATAATATCAACTAAATCAAAAGTAGTTTCGACTGGTTTTTCACTACGATACTTGATAATGTTATCAGCAATACGGTTAGCAAATTTCTCTTCACCATATTCATTAAATACACGAGCTAGATCTGCTTTTGAGTATTCATTGACTAATTCATAGGCTGAGAACTTTTGACTACGATCCATCCGCATATCTAAGCGATCATCGAATCGATATGAGAAGCCACGTTCCTTATTATCAAATTGTGGAGATGAAACTCCAATATCTAGTAAGATCCCATCAACTGCAGTAATACCGCGGTTGTTCATTTCATTTTTCATATATCTAAAATCGCTATTGATAATTTCAAAGCGCTCATCATTGATAGCGACATTTTCAATTGCTTCATTATCTTTATCAAAGGCAAAGAGTTTTCCACCTTTTAATTGATCTAAGATTAATTGTGAGTGACCACCGCGTCCTAGTGTTCCATCAATGTAAATTCCGTTTTCTTTTAAATCTAATTGCTCGACCGCCTCATCGAGTAATACTGTTATATGTTTTTCGCTCATGATATAAAGTCCGTTAATGATTCAGCAATGTCTTCAAATGAGTCACTTGCTTCAGCATAGTATTTGTCCCAAGCTTCATTTGACCAAATTTCAATATGATCGAAAGCTCCAACAATTACTGATTCCTTTTCTATTTTTGCGGCTTCGATTAAAGGGGCAGGAATTAAGATTCTTCCTTGGCGATCAATTTCTACTTCTGCCGCTTTAGCCGTTAACATATGAATATACATTCTTGATTCTCTCTTAGTGGTTGGCAACTTTTTTAACTCTTTGTAAATCTCCTGCCATTGTTCAAGTGTGTAAACAGTAATACAACCATCAAGGCCGCGCGTTAGAATAATATTGTTTGTTAACTGCTCACGAAATTTAGCCGGAACGATAATTCGCCCTTTAGCATCTAAATTGTGTCGATATTCGCCAATAAACATATTATTTCACCACTTTCTACCACTTGGAACCACTTTGTACCACTATTATATACTTTCTACCTTTTTATGTAAAGTATTTGCCCCCTATTTTCCAAATAAAAAAGACCAGACATTTTATTGTCTGATCTATCTATAAATATTATCTACTATTTAGATTTAAATAGTCTTATACTTACGCGTTTTGTTTCTCATAGTAACCACATTCACACATATGGTGTGGCTTTTTAAAACCGCCACAAGCTTCACATTTCATGATTGTTACAGGGCTAAGTTTTTTATGAGTACGTCTTTTTCTTGTTCTCGTTTTGGAACTACGTCTTTTTGGGACTGCCATTTCAACACCTCCTAGTCGTCTTCTATCTCAAGTTCTAATAATTTGGCCATCTTCGGATTGATCAGGTCTTCATCTGGAATCAAGCTTGATTCAGAAACAAGTTCCCATCCATCTCCGATTGGATATTCATAATCCTCTTCAACTGTCTTAACTGGAATATTGGCCACTACTAATTGCTTGATAATTGGAAGTAAATCTACTTCTTCGTTAGAAACTAAGTGATCCGCGACATCATCTAATTGATCAAATCCAAACACTTCAATCGAATCAACATCAATATGATGTGTGAAATCTCTAAGTGTTAAAGATCCTGAAACTGTTATATCTCCAGATAAATTGAATTCGGTATATAGATGATCATTAATTTCATCGTAATACCAGACCCCATTAATTGTCAGAGTTTGTATATCTCTTAAACGCGCAATATTCGGAAGGTCCTTAATTGTTAAATTAATTTCTTCTTGATATGCCATTCTTTGATTGTTGTCAATCGCTAAATCGCCTAATGACCACTTCATACAATACCTCATTTCATTAACGAATTATATTATATGCTTTAATGAGCAAATAGTCAATAGTATCTCTCTTATTTCATAATTGACTAAAAAGCGATTTAATCATCCTATTTCACCAATTTAATTATATCTTAAAGAGTCGGACTGTGTTATATTAGATACGGTGATAATATGATAGTAACAGGAATAATTGTCGAGTATAACCCACTCCACAACGGCCATATCAAGCATATTCAAATGGCAAGAGAATTAACTAAGGCAGACGTTTTAGTCGCTGTAATGTCAGGAAACTTCGTTCAAAGAGGTGAACCTGCCATCATTGATAAATTTACTCGAACTAAAGAAGCACTCTTAAATGAGGTCGATTTAGTTATCGAACTACCTTTTCCATTTGTTAATCAAGCAGCTAGTGTCTTCGCAGAAAAGGCAGTTGAATTACTAAGTCTTGCTAAATGCGACTACATTGTTTTTGGTAGTGAGTTAAATGATATCGAACTATTAAAAACCTACTCAACATTAAATATTAATGTTGATAGTTTAAAAGAAGTTATGAGTGATGGTACTTCCTATCCAAAAGCATATTCAATCTTATCGCAAACTTTTTCACCAAATGATATTTTAGGAGTTGCCTATCTCAAGGCATTAAAAAATACCGAGATTCAACCACTAATTATCAAAAGAGAAAATGCGGGATATGATCTAGAAATTTCTAGTGCCTCTGGTATCAGACGCCTAATTCAACAAAATAAGCCTTATCAAAACTTTACACCAATGGAGATATCTTCTAATGCCGTCTTTATGACTGATCTCTATTCATTAATAAAAACTAAACTAATGACCACTGATCCAAGTGACTTAAGTCAATTAGGATTATTTGCTGAAGGGATTGAAAATAACTTAATCAAACAAGCAAGTAAGCATTATGATTACGATTCATTTATCGATGCCTGTGTGTCAAAAAGATATACTAAGGCTAGAATTAATCGGACCTTAATCTTTATGCTAACTAATATTAAACAAGCAAGTCTAGATAATTTACCAAAATTAAATGAACTAAGAATCTTAGGCTTTAATCAAGTTGGCCAAAAGCATATGCGCTACTTAATCGACAATGAAGTAAAAATTGTCACACGTTTTAAAAATATGAACAAAACTTACCGCGATATCGAATTAAAAGCCACAAGCGTTTATATTTCAAGTCTGAATCCTTTTCAACAAGAGAGAATTTGGAATCGTGAGTTTAGAGGACCAATCCTTTTAAAGAATGGTGAAATTGAAAACTTTGATTAACATAAAAACGCCCAATAAATGGGCGTTATTTTTTTTGTATTTATTTTATTTACCAATCAATCGTTACATCACTACTATGGCGATCAAAGTAAATTGCATAAGCACCAAGTAAATAAGTAATTCGATTACAGGCAAAGATTAAAATTAATAAACTTACCATTAAGAAGGTTAGTGTATTTCGCTCTAAGACATAATACATTTCTGGATTAGAAATAATTAAATCAACGATCGGATATGTTGTAAGCATATAGGTAACGATTGCTACAACAATTAAAGTAAATGGAATCCATAAGTATTTAACACTTATTTTAAATAGGTCACCAAGCGCTTTTTTCGAAAAGTTTAAACTGTACTTTAATGTGCGTGCTGGTGATCTTGATTCAACCGTAATTGATAAGTAGACAATTAGTGATGCGACAATCACAAAGAAAGCTACAAAGAAATATGTAATATTTAAGATTAAACTTAATAGTGAATTACTATAGTCCATATTTAAGACTAATGATAGAAAGCTGTTCACAATTGCTACTAGTAATGAAATACTAGTAATCGCAACTAAGTAGTCACTGTAGACAAATAAGTAACCTAAGACGCGATATTTACGCTCTTCACGATATGCTAAATAAACTTCAATTGCGAGTGATCCAACTAAGATCGCAATCACAAAGGCTTGAATAAAAGCCGTAAACATATTTTCATACTTCTCAAAAGCCATTGATAAGACACCAATTATTAATCCAATACTAACTAGTGATAACATAATTTGATAAGTTTTATCTTTCGTATATTCTTTTGTTAAAACATATAATTCTTTTAAATTCATAAGACATTCCCCTAACTTTACTCAATTATAGCATTTTTCAATATGGCTTAGCAGTCATATAAACTAGTCAAAATGCTGATTGCAAGAAAAAAGGAGTGATTTTGATTATCAAAATCATTCCTTTAAGTACATATGTTTAAATAAATTAAGCTTGATCTAAATCATCATCACTTTCAATTGTTACTTCTACCGTCTCAACTGTAATGACATCTTCTGGATTACTTGGAACGACAAAGTCTACAAAGACAATAAAGTCTAGTTCGTTTCCAACAATGTTATTGTAGAAAATTACTGTTGCCGCATAAATCTTAACTCCAAAGTAGACACCGACAACTAAAAGTAAAATTAATAATAAAAACATAAAGAAGAATAAATTATCATTAACCATTAAAAATGGGTCAATCATTCCAACACTTCCACCTGCAACCCATTCTAGAACCGCTATAATTAATGGATATAACGATACGATTAAAGCTAGAAAAACTAACATGATTGGCCAAGAATATTTAAGAACGAGCATAAAGTAGTCTTTTACATAACCTTTTGATATTGCACGAGCTTCCATTAGTGCTTCATTACCTTTTCTAATATCTTTATCCGCAATTACGATGTAAGCAAAAGTAGCGAACAAATCAAAGAAAATTCCGATTATAAATGAGACAATTAGTAAGAAAGGAAGTAATCCTGGTATTAAAACAATGAATAATCCAATTAACTGACCTACTAAGTAAGTAGCTCCTGCAACTAAAGCAGCTACAGTTGCGATTGCTGAAAAGTGATCACCAATGTGACCTAAGAAGCCCATAACCTTGAAAGCTCTCCCCTCTTTAAATGTTTTAAACATCTCTATAGTATAACCCCCAAATAAAATACTTGTAATAATTGATAGCACAATACCAATAATTATACTATTTGATTCGAAAACACTACTTAAAACACCATTAATTAATCCAATTACTATAAATGACATCACCATTGGAGTCATTCGTCCTTTAATAAATTCATTTGTTTTTTTATAAATCAATTTTCTATCCATAATACCACTCCTAATATAATACAGTATAGCATTTAACACTTATAAATTACACGTGGATTTAAATAAAAACCGCGATTGCGGCTTTATTTAATCGATTATTGCATTGTGGTAAACATTATTAACATCTTCACACTCATCAAGCATATTTAATAGCTTTTCAAAGTTCTCTTTGTCATCACCTGATAGTTCAATATAATCATTTGGTATCATTGACATTTCGTTTACTGAATATGATTCAACATTAAAGTTTTCACGTACTGATAAGTCCGCTTTATGCAAATCAGCAAATGCGACAATTACCATTGTTTCATCTTCATTTTTTTCAACTTCAATAATATCTACATCATCCATTAATAAGGCTTCTAAAATCTCATCTTCTGAGGCACTTGTATCAAAACCTAATAAACCAGCTTGGGTATAGTTGAAAGTAACTGAACCTGAAACACCAAGTTTATTTTTTGTCTTAGTGAAACAGTTTCTAACCTCACCAATTGTACGGTTAACATTATTAGTTAATGTATCAACAATTAATGTTGTGCCAGCCGGTCCAAATCCTTCATATCTTAATTCATCATAATGCTCATCATCTAAGCCTTTAGCTTTTTCAATGGCACGATTAATAATGTCAGCAGGAACTTGTGAGGATTTTGCCTTTTCAACAATTCTAGCTAACTCAACATTCATTGCTGGATCTGGCTCACCATTTTTTGCCGCCATATATATTTCTCTTCCAAATTTTGAATACACTTTCGATTTAGCAATAGATGTTTTTGCCATAGAAGCTTTTCTTACTTCAAACGCTCTTCCCATTATTTCCCCTACTTTCTATAAGTTACATTAAATTCTTCAATTAATTTATCAACAATCTTATCATAAACAACTTTTACATCATCATCAGTTAAAGTTTTTTCAAGTGATAAGAATTCAATATGGATTGCTAAAGATTTTGAGTTTTCAGCAATGTTTGCTCCTTGATAAACATCAAACACTTCAGCTGATTTAACTAATGGACGCCCAACTTTTTCAATCGTCTTAATTAAATCTTCACTTGATAAGTTTTCATCAACAATTAGTGCAATATCACGTGATACACCTGGATACTTAGGTATCTCAACATATTTAACACGCGATTTTTTCGCAGCATATAAAACATCAAGATTAAATTCTCCAACTAAGGCTGTTTTAATATCATAGTCACTATCTGTATTTGGATGTGTCTTACCTAAGACACCAAATAATTTGCGATCGATATAAACACGAGCACTTTGATATGGATGGAAGATATTATCTTCCGCTTCAATTGCACTTAAACTAATACGGTTTTCAGAAATACCAAGTTTAGCTAAGATTGCTGTAATATTCCCTTTAAGTGAGAAGAAGTTTTCAACGTCAACTAAATTTTCCCACACTGAACGTTTTTGAACAAGTGATTGTCCTAAACTTAAGCGCTCTTGACTCTCACCATTATCCGAATAGACATTAGCAATCTCATATAAAGAATACTCATTATTATTACGTGCTTCATTATAAGCAATAACATCTAAAAGACTTGCTAGTGTTGAAGTACGGTAATATTTACGGTCCTGACTAATTGGATTCGATAATTTAACTGGTTCACCAATTGACATTACCGCATTTTCTAAGTGCTTATCAGAAACAAGTGAGTAAGTAATTGATTCCGAGAAACCACTACCTAATAGTGCTGCGATAACTTGATCTTTTTCTTTTGCTCGTTTTGTTTTTAGATTTGGAGCCATTCTTACCATTGGTAGTGTAGCCGCGAGACTATCAACTCCAACTAAACGAATAACCTCTTCTGTTAAATCAACTTGTTCAACGATATCAAGACGATATGTTGGAACTGATACAACAATTTTATCTGCTTTAATTTCTGGTGCAAAATCTAATCTTTCAAAATAGTGAACGATTTCCGCTTCGCTTAATTCTAAACCTAAACGATTATTAATATAAGCGGTTGAAGTCTCAATTATTTTATTTTGCGCCTTATTATCATTAGCTGCGACATTTTCTTCAATACCACTTGCATCAGCATATTTGATTAGTAAATCAACGGCACGATCCATAGCATAGTAAATCGCATTTGGATCAATCCCTTTTGAAAAGCGACTTGCTGCTTCTGAAACAATATTTAAGTTTCGTGCTGACTTTCTAATACGTGCTAAGTCAAACTGTGCTGCTTCAATTACAATTCCTTGGGTACTATCAGAAATTTTTGAATCTTGACCACCCATAATTCCAGCAATACCAACAATCTTATCGTTTGATGTTATTAACATATCTTCTGGATTGATTTGGTACTCCTCTTCATTTAATGCTGTAAATTTAGTTGTATAACCATCTTTAACGATCAACTCTAATTTATCTAACTCGGCAATATCATAGAAGTGCAGTGGTTGTCCTGTTTCTAGCATAACAATGTTTGAAATATCAACAATGTTATTGATTGCTTGCATATTGTCTACTTTTAATACTTGCACCATCCAATCAACTGATGGTTTAACTGTAACTGAGTTAATAACTTTCCCAAGAATTTGTGGACTATTAACTGTTTCAGTTTTAACAACTAAGTTTGATTTTGCCCCTTGTGAATTATCATTGATTTTCTCTAGTTTTACTTTGCTATCAAAAATTGCCGCAACTTCATGGGCTAAATTATTCATAGCCATACAATCGCTACGGTTTGGTGTTAAATCAACATCGATTAAGATATCATCTAAACCTAAGTATGCTAGCACTTCTTCATTACCAACTACAGCATCTTCAGCTAGTACTTCAATACCGTTTAGTTGTTCTTCGCTTAATGTTTTGGGATTAACTCCAAGTTCGGATAGTGAGCAAATCATTCCATTTGATGCTACACCACGAATCTCAGCTGCTTTAATTGCTAATCCGTTAACGTTAGCTCCAACTTTTGCTACAATCACTTTTTGATCAAGCGCTAAGTTATCCGCTCCACAAACAATTTGCAATGTTTCACTAGCAATATCTACTTGTGCTACATTTAATGTTTTTGCATCTGGATGTGGTTCTACCGATAACACTTGGCCAATTACTAAGTTATTGGCATCTGCTAAAGGAGTAATTAATTCAACTTCTAAGCCTGCCAAAGTTAATTCTTTTGCAAGTTCTTCATAACTTACATCAATATCAACATTGTCTAAAATCCATTTATATGAAATATTCATTTATTTTCCTCCTAATCAAAACGGTCAAACATCGCTAGTAAGCGTGTATCGTTTGTATACAGTGAACGGATGTCACTAACACCGTATTTAAGCATGACTGCACGGTCAACTCCAATACCGAAGGCAAAGCCTGAGTATTTCTCTGAATCAATGCCAGCCATCTCTAAAACGTGTGGGTGGACCATTCCAGCACCTAAGAGTTCAATCCATCCTGACTCTTTACAAACATTACAGCCAGATCCCTTACAGTTAAAGCATGTAACATCAACTTCAACTGATGGTTCAGTGAATTGGAAGTAAGAAGGTCTTAAACGAATTCTTTGGTCTTCTCCAAATAAGTTTTGAGCTAAGACTTCAAGTGTTCCTTTTAAATCTGTCATCTTAATATTTTCATCAATTAGTAATCCTTCAATTTGAATGAACTGGTGTGAATGCGTTGCATCATCCTCATCACGACGATAAGTTTTTCCAGGACAGATTACTCTAATTGGTAATTGATCTTTTTGTTCTTCTAAGACTCGTGTTTGAATCGCAGTTGTATGAGTTCTAAGTAAACGTTCCACATCAACAAAGAATGTATCTTGCATCTCACGAGCAGGATGATTCTCAGGAATATTGGCACGCTCAAAGTTATAAAGATCTAATTCAACCTCTGGACCTTCTTCAACGGCATAACCCATTGACTCAAATAGTTCACAAATTGCCTCTGACATGATTGTTAGTGGATGTTGATTTCCATACTTAAATGATTTTTCAGGAAGTGTAATATCAATTTTTTCAGAAGCTAGTTTCTTTTCGATTTCAACTTTCATTAATTCTTGAACACGATTTGAAATATAAGTATCGATTTCATTTTTGATTTCGTTTACTTTTGCCCCAAATAATGGACGTTCTTCGTTTGATAAGTCACGCATTTTTTTCATTAGTGCCTGAACTTGTCCTTTTTTACCTAATAGTTCAATTCTTAATTGTTCAATATCAACTAGCGAATCAGCTGCCATTAATTTTTGAATCATTTCACTCTTTAAACTGTCTAAATCCTTCATATTATTCTCCTCCATAAAAAAAACCGCAAAGCCAGAAGCGACAATCGCGGTACCATCCTGTTTTTACATTATAAAATGTCTTAACCTTACTTTAACGCAGTAGTTACGGAAGTGATTAACTTCTCTCATAGGTGAATTCAATATCTTATCTAATGACTTTCCAGCACCAGTCACTCTCTAAATAGATTAACAATATTTACTAGTCCTAATCTTTGATTTAATTATCGTACTAATTATATAATAATCATAAGCAATATACAAGATAGGCTTATTTTTTCGATCTTTTCTTTCTTATATAAACGTGTTTAACTGAATCATCAATTTTACGTTCATCAATTTCAAACTCGTCCAAGTCTTTTACTAATGGTGTTAATTTATAATAACCATAGTTTCTTGGATCAAAGTCTGGTTGTTTTCGCATGATTGAGTTTCCAACATCAGCTAAGAATGCATAGCCATTATCATCGGCAATATCATAAATTGATGATGTAATTAATCTAACTAATTCTTCTCGGTCTTTTCCACCACGAAGTTCAGTTTTAGATCTTTCTTCAATTACTTCAATATATACAAACTTATCACAAGATGCAATAAATGGACTTGGAGTTTTTGTTTCCCCAATTCCTAAAACCCACTTACCTGCTTCACGAAGACGTGTCGCTAAGCGCGTAAAATCACTATCTGATGAAACTAAGCAGAATGCATCAATGTTTTTTGTATATAACATATCCATTGCATCGATAATTAAAGCTGAGTCCGTTGCATTCTTTCCAATTGTATAACCATATTGTTGAATTGGGCTGATCGCATTTTCAAGTAATAGTGGTTTCCAACCGTTTAATCTTTGATTTGTCCAATCGCCATAAATACGCTTTATAGTTGGTGTTCCATATCTGGTAACTTCTTCTAATATTCCTTTAATACTTTTATACGGAATATTATCCGCATCAATTAGAACTGCGATTTGATAATCATTTGTTTCAGTAGTACTAATAATTGCACCTTCTGAATAAGGATTCTTTTTTAACATGTTATTCCCCTTCTTTTTGATCAACTACATGTTGATAAAATTCTTCCCACATATTTAATATATATGGTTTACTGTAATAATTTTTAAGGACAATAGATTTTTCTACTGAGTTTAAAAAGTATTGATCATCACTCACAAGCTGATTAATCTCATCATCAAAGTCGACAAGGCCAGCACATGGGCGATAATGATCAAACAAAATATCTTCATACAAAGATAAATCTCTAATTACTAAAGGTTTATTTGTGTTAATCGCTTCTAGGATTGTCATCGGAAACATTTCATTATAGGATGGCATAAATAAAATGTCTGCCGCATTATAAACCTCATTCATTAAATCTCTTTCAACAACGTCCAAAAATCTAACATTTTTTGGTGGGTTATCAAAATATTCTTTTAACTGGTCATAACCATCAGTTAACTTACCAAAAGAAAAGCCGCCAGCCCAAACATAATCAATACTTGGGTTGTTAATTGCTGACTTAATAAAATCCTCAACACCCTTACCTATTAAAACTTGTCCAACCGCTAATACGGTTTTCTTAGTTTTTGAAAATTCATACTTATCTTTATAAGCATCACGCATTTTCTCATCTACCACAAAGAACTGTTCTTCCGAAACATAATTTGGAATGTAGTGAATCTTATCTTCAGCAATACCATATGACAATAGTAATTCCTTAGTATTTGGATTTACAATTACTAAATGATCAGCCTTACGATAAAAACTATGCGTATATTTTTGAAAAATCTTATAGATAATTGGATTTAATTTAATTGAACCATCTAACTTTTCAGCTAACATATGTACATAAGCGACATGACTATATTTCTTTTTAAACATTGTGAAATAATTTTTAGGATCAACAGTATGATGGTGAACAATATCAGCATCTTTAAATTTTTGATTAATTTTAATTTCAAGCATTTTTGAATTACTTACCAGATTTACTTGTTCATGAAAAGCACTAGAAACTCCTTGCCCTTTAACAATATCTGACAATGATAACATTCTAACTTTAATTTTTTTATTCATTGTTACTCCTTTAAACAGAAAAAGTGCATTTGATTGCACTATTTTCTCTTCAAATATTGTATTAGTAATTTGAAGTCAAACTACTTATATATCAATAGTTTCAATATCAATAGTACAATTTTCTAAATGATTTAGCTAAATTTCTTAGCTATTTCAAGAAACTCACTTGCACTATCTATTGTAACATATTTTCTAAGATTAGATTCATTAGCATATAGGCTAATGACTATTCAACTTCTTCTTCAATCATTGGTTTTAAGCGCGTTATTTTAACTTTCGCGACAACCTTATCATCAATTTTTGTAATTATGAAACGATAACCTTCAAACTCAATTGCTGAAAGTAGTGAGTTAACATCTTCCGATTGCGGTAGACGACCTAATTCACCAACAACAAAGCCTGATACGGTATCAAACTTATCAAGAGGAAACTCAACTTCTAGCTCATCATATAGATCAACTAACTCTGAATCCCCATCAACAATCCACATATCATCCGATATTCTTAAGATACCATCAGTTTCATCATCATCGTACTCATCGGCAATTTCACCAAGAATTTCTTCAATTAAGTCTTCCATGGTAATAATTCCAGCTGTTCCACCATACTCATCAATTACGACCGCTAAGTGGGTTTTATTTACTTTGAATTCTGAGAATAACTCATCACTCATTTTTGATGTTGGAACATAATAAGCTTTACGTAAGATATCAGTTAAAACAAACTCATTGGTTTTATTTAAATAAGCCAACAGATCACGTAAGTGAATTGTTCCAATAATATTATCAAGCGAGTCTTTATAAACTGGATAACGTGTATAACGTTCACCAGCAACAAAGTTCATGATTTCTTCAAAAGACCATTTTTCATCGATTGCGATAATTTCCGTACGGTGTGTCATGATATCTTCGACTTCAAGATCATCAAAGGCAAAGATGTTATCAATCATTTCACGTTCGTTCTCATCAATATGTCCACCCTCAGATGAGACAGATACCATCAACTTAATTTCTTCTTCAGTTGCGATATCATCTAAATCATCTGCATTAATATTAAATAACTTTAGAACTAATTTAGTTGAAAAAGTTAAGAACATAACGATTGGATTAAATACTTTTGAGAAAAACGAAATTGGATAAATCGCCATTGAGGCAAATTTCTCCGGATGTGACATTGCGATCTTCTTAGGAACAAGTTCACCAAAAAGAATCGTTAAATAAGAAAGCATTAAAGTAATCATAAACATTACGACTGCTTTTAATATTTCCATATTAAATTTAAGACCTAAGTCTAATAATAAGTTAACTAAGTATGAAGAAAAAGCTTCAGAAGCCACAGCAGATGCCATGAATCCAGATAGTGTTACCCCAACTTGAATAGAAGATAATAGATTAGTCGAATCTGATACCAACTCGATAATCTTTAAAGAACGTTTATCTTCATTTAGTTTAAGTTTATTAACATTCACAGAAATAAAGGCCATTTCACTCCCCGCAAAAAACGCATTAAGCAAAATTAATAATATTATTGATAAAAATTGAGTTATCATTTAAAATCACCTTTTATATATTTCCTACAACACGGAATAATTCCGCTACTATCCTCGTCCATTTACACGCCTCCATTAATAAGATAGATTATATAAATATACTGCCTAAAAGTCAAGTAATATCAATTATCCACAAGTAAGAAAATCATGTGAAAACTATTGGAAAATGACTTAATCTAATGACACTATGCTATAATAACAATTAGGTATTTTAAAGGAGATTATATGGAAAAAACAAAAAATTCAATTAAGAATATGGTTAAACTTTCTTTAGAAGAAGAAATCGGAAATGCAGTAACTCATGGGGTTATGGCACTTATTTCTTTAATATTAATTCCAATTACAGCAATCTATACCTACTCCATTGGTGGCTTAACCTTTGGACTTGGTGTTAGTGTCTTTACGATTTGCATATTTATGATGTTTCTTATTTCAACGCTCTACCATTCGATGGCTTTCGATACAACACAAAAATATGTCTTTCGAATATTAGATCATATCTTTATCTACTTTGCAATCGCAGGTTCATATACACCGATTGCCTTAAGTCTAATTGGTGGCTGGCAAGCCGTAGTTATATTAATTATTCAATGGGGTTGTGTTATCTTCGGAATCTTATATAAAGCCGTAGCTAAGAAAGAGTATCCAAAACTAACACTATCACTCTACTTAATTATGGGTTGGGTAGCAATCTTATTTATGCCAACAATTATTAGAAATTCCGACTTTATCTTTGTTGCTTTAATCGCACTTGGTGGGGTCTTATATTCAGTTGGAGCTTATTTTTACACCAGAAAAAAGAAGTACGCTCATGTCTTATGGCACATGTTTATTAACGCAGCTTCTATTTCTCATTATATTGCGATTGTCTTCTTTATTAAATAATTAGAAGTCAAATACTTTATTAATTGCTTTAGCAAAACCATCATTATTACAATTATCAGTCACAGCGTCGCTGTGGCTTTTTACTTGTTCACTTGCATTATCCATCGCGACTCCAATACCCGCAAGTTGTAACATTGAAATATCGTTATCATTATCACCAATCGCTAAAACTTCTGAGCGATCAAGCTCTAACATCTCAATTAGATATTCGAGTGCCGAACCTTTACTCGTATTAGCTTCAGTAATTTCTATATTCGATGCATGAGAAGATACCGCTGAGATACCTGGGTATTCTTTCAACTTAGCATATAGTTCATTTCTAAACTCGAGATCAGAAAAACCTAAATCTAATTTCTTGAATGTTAAATCAGTTTCTTTTAAGAAGTTTAAGACATCACCTGTCGTTTGACCGTGGCCTAACATTCTTGCTAAAAAGTCAGATTTTTCATATTTTGGATTATCAAAAATGCGCTCATCAAGTACGACTTGGCCATCTGCTACTAAGATAATATTAATTGCTTTAGCTTCTGCCATTGCGACAATATCATATAAGATATCAGTTGCGATCGCATTCATCGTAATTACTTCTTTAGTTTCATTATTGGTAATCATGGCACCATTTGATGAGACTAAATACTTTATTCCTGTATGCTCATGTAACTCATCAGGAATTCCCCCGTAATATCTCCCTGTTGTCGGTACTACTAATACGCCCTTTTCAATCAATCTATCGATGGCTTGATAATTAGCCTCCGATATTTTCTTGTCACTGTTTAAAAGCGTGTCATCTAAGTCTGTCATAACTAATTTTATTTTACTCATTTTACATCTCCCTTAAAAGTAATAATACCATAAAGAATATTCCATATCTACTTTTAAAACCTTTAAGGATAGAATCAAAAAACCATAATGACTTAGCATTATGTTTTCTTAATTTTTATAAATTATTTTGCTTGATAGCTTGCTACATACTCATCAACTTGTTTTAAGTATTGATTAATATTTGCTTTACTTGTCCAGGCAATTTCAAAGGCATTCTTAACTAGTTTAACTACATCTGCTTCTGAAAGTTCCATGTAGTTAGCAACTGCGATTAAATCATCTGATACATATGATTTGAAGTAAGCTGGATCGTCTGAGTTAATTGTAACTTTAACCCCTTGATCTAATAATTCTTTTACTTCTTTACCTTTCATGTCTTCAGTAACAAAGCTGTTTGAAACTGGGCATGAAGTTAATCCGATATTGTTTGCGATAACGTAATCAACTAAAGCTTGATCTTCAACAATGTTTGTACCATGATCAATTCTTTCAACACCAATTACATGTAGTGCATCAGAGATGTTTTGAATTGATCCAACTTGATCAATATCACAGTGCATTGTAATGTGGAAGCCATCTGATTTAGCTTGTTTAAAGACACGTTCAAATTTAAGTGGTGGGTTGTTTCTTTCATCTGAATCAAGACCAATACCTAAGATACGGTCGTAGAATGGCTTAGCCATTTCATAATGTTCAAATGCTGACTCTTCACTTAAGTCACGTAAGAAGCACATAATTAAGTGAGCTTCAATCCCTAACTCTTTAGCGTCTTGTGTTGCTTGGTAGTAACCTTCAAAGAATGTTTCAAATGCAACACCACGTGTTGTATGTGCTTGCGGATCAAAGAATACTTCAACGTATTTAACATTGTGCTTTTGAACTTCTTTAAAGTAAGCCATTGCTAAATCATAGAAATCTTCTTTTTCAACTAATACATCCATACCTGGGTAGTAAACAGCTAAGAATGAAGTTAAATCGTTAAATTGATATGTTGCTTCAACTTCTTCCACCGTTTTTTCTTTTAGCTCAATATTATTCTTTTGCGCTAATCTTAGTTTTAATTCAGGTTCTAGTGTACCTTCTAAGTGTAAATGTAGCTCTGCCTTAGGCAAGCTGTAAACAAATTCCTTGCTAATATTTGTCATAATTTCCTCCTATTGACTTGGCTAACCACCAATGAATTAAAGAGAAAATTCATAGTTCTCATAATTGTTGATAGATTTACGGTCTATCAGTAGAAACTGTCTTTCCATATTAAAGACATTAAATTGATGATTAACATGAATATTGTAAAGCCTTGAGTTTGAATAATCAATCAAATATATTTAAATCTTTTCAACAACTAATTCTAAGTTGTACAATTCCTTAAGTTTATATTTTCTTGGTAGTGCAACCACTATTAAAGTAACCGCATAGATTGATTGGGCAAAAATAATTGCAACTGGGATTGGAATAAATTCAGCCAGTGTCCCAAATAATAAGTTACCCACGATATTAGCAAAGCCCATCATCATCGCAAAGACGCCATTAACCTTACCGCGATAAATATCTTCAATGCTGGCTTGAACCGCTGTATTACGAATATTAGATGAGTTCATGCCACCAAGTCCCATCATAAACTTCATTAAAAGCATAATTAAGAGTGGCATAAATAAGAAGACTGATTCAAAGATGATAAACATTGCATAGATACTTATCGCAACCAGATAGCGCTTCTTCTTTGGAATCTCAACAAAATAGTGAAAGAAGCCACCAAACATATAACCCATCGAAGTAATACTCATTAATAGTCCATAGTTCTCAATCGTTAAATGACTTGATGAGGCAAAGAATGGATAAAGCAGACTACCAGATCCTGATGCTATTGTTGAGACAGTAAAGAACTTAAAGACGTTAAAGACTGGAACATTTGACTTAAGATAAGCAAAACCTTCTTTCATATCCATAACTGTATCCTTAAATGAAGAACCCTTATCAACATCATAAGTAAAGTCATATTTAATTTGAATCTCAAGTAATAAATCACAAGTTGATAGAATGATAAAGATTAGTATCAATAAAGCAAAACCATATGTGTTATATAAATAAAGTGCAAATGGTACAACGATTACCTGACATAAAGGATAGATCGTTGATAATATTGAATAACCTTGACTCATTAAATGTTTGGGCATTAGTTGCGCCGAAATCGTTTGACTAGATAAATCACTAATTAAACTAAATGAAGATGTAAAGACAAAAAAGATTAGAATTGGCCAATATTGAAAACCAAAGAAGTAGTAGAAGACAAAGATCAAACTATAAACCCCTAAAAGAAATGTCTCATTCTTTAGTAATAATTTATGTGGATCTTGCCGATCAACAATTGAGCCAATAAATAATGGTAATACTAATACCGGAATAAAAAGGATCGCCGTAAAGAGACTCGTTAAAAAGGTTGATTGGGTATAGTCAAAAACTATGACCGACATCGCCACATTCATACCGACTCCACCTAAGCCACTTAATACCGTTCCAGTAAACATTAACGTAAAGTTTTTTGTCCATAAGGATTTTTGATTATCCTTATCGATTTTTTGTTTTTTCTGTATTTCATTCATACTTATCACCTACTAATATTCTACCAATGAATAATTTATTAAGATAGACAGAAATATTGTGAAATATTAGGAGTAATTAGAAGCTTTTTTCAAAAAATATCGATTTTTCTAGGAAAGATATTTCTTCCAAGAGATTTAGCGCCTTCGGATATTGATATGTTTGCTTGTATGAGCGATATAATAATGATCCAAATAGTAACTGACGACCATGATGAACATTTTTAACTGATTGATAAGCTAGTTCAAGATGATAAATATAGTCTTTATCACGAATATCATTATTAGTTGTATATAAGCGCATTAAAAGTTTATAGACATTTTGTTCACGAATTTTATTTATGTGAGTTAGTGCCTTTTCAAATTCATCGTTTAAAAGATAAAGTAGTGCAAGTTTCTCTTCGACAGAAGCAAAGTCTTCTTTGGAGATGGCTTGATTATTGTAGGCAATTAATAGTGCCGATAGTGCTTTATCATAATCACCCTGGCTTAAGTAAGATGATCCAAGATTATAATGTACATAAAAATCATGGAGTGGATTTTTTAAATACTTATTTAGTTTAATAATTCGATTAGAGATATGGACTTGATCATCCAAGCGATTAAGATTTCCATATGAATTAGAGATATTGAATGATGACCAGATCATCCCAATAATATCACCATCTTGCGAGTAGTATTCAAATGCTTTCTCACTATATTTAATTGATTCACCATAGTTTCCGATTGTTGCTAAGTAGTTACCTTTTAAGTAGGCCATTGTCGCACTCTTATCAAGCATCATTAATCTTAGAATTGAATCATCACGATTCATATAATACTTATGCGCAATCACAAAAGTATAACGATCATATTGCAAACGTGACATTTTATTATTATCTAGCTCATTTTTATAGTGATTAAAACTTTCATCATTATCAAGGAGGACTGAGAAGAGGAAGAAGGTTAAGGAAACATCAAGACTAATGTCTGAGAAGCGACATTTATCTAAGGTGTCATAAACTGCTCGACTAGCATCAGTTCGCTCAATATTAAAATCAAAAGCTGATTCCCACAACTTTTCAATAATACTTTGACATTCACTAACATTAGTATTGTCATATGTGTAAGATAGTGCCGCTATCAACATTTGATAGATTTCGATATCAGCTTCGACTAAGTCATTCTCTATCTTTGATAGATAGGTGTTTGAACAGATTCCTTCTGATAAGGCTGCTTGTGACATGTTTTGTTTTATTCGCTCTAGTTTAATTAATCGCCCAATATTATTCATCTTATCCCTCTTTTTATATATTTTACCTTAAAAAATAAAAAAGACTCAAATTAATGAGTCAATTTATTGTCTTAAGCAATTGCTGCTTCGTATAGTTCTGAAACTTTGTCCCAGTTAACAACTTCGAAGAATGCTGCTAAGTAGTCTGGACGTAAGTTTGAGAATTTTTTGTAGTAAGCATGTTCCCAAACGTCAACACCTAATACTGGTGTTTTAAAGTCTGAAACTGGTGTATCTTGATTTGGTGTCGAAACAACTTCTAATTTACCATCTTTATCAACAACTAACCAAGCCCATCCTGATCCGAATACTGCTCCAGCTGCTGCTAAGAAAGTAGTTTTAAATTCATCAAAGCTACCAAATGTAGCATCGATTGCTGCTGCAAGGTTTCCTGTTGGAAGCCCACCAGCGTTTGGTGCCATTACAGTCCAGAAGAATTCGTGGTTTAAATGTCCACCACCGTGGTTTCTAACCGCGCCTCTAACGTCTGCAGGTACTGATTCTAAATCTTGTAGTAATTCAACTAATGTTTTTTCTTTTAATTCTGGATGCTTATCTAAAGCAACATTTAAGTTTGTTACATAAGCATTGTGGTGTTTAGTATGGTGTAATACCATAGTTTCTTCATCAATGTGTGGCTCTAAAGCATCATAAGCGTAAGCTAATTCTGGTAATTTGTAAGTCATAAAATTCCTCCTCTAATATACTTATAGCATATCAAGATAAGTACAATTAATCAAAAAATATACTTATATTTGCTTTATCTTAGCAAAGGAGGTAACATATTACTTCTAATTCGTATAGTATTATATAATGAATAAGAGGAGATGTATATGAAAGACACAAGACAGAAAAATCAACGACTAGCATTCCTTGGTTTATTAACAGCAATTACATTTATTATGATCTACACACCACTTGGAACTATTTCAATTGGACCAGTATCAATAACAATTGCCCATATACCGGTTTTAATCGCAACAATTATGTTTGGACTAAAAGACGGATTGATTATGGGATTAATCTTCGGATTAACTACTATGAGCAAAGCACTAATATCACCAATGGGAATCTTAGATCCACTATTTCAAAATCCATTAGTATCAGTACTACCTAGATTAATGATCCCAGTCGTTACTTATGCAGTGTACACATTACTAGCGAAAGCCAATAAGACACTAAGATCACTGGCAGCAATAATCTTCGGAAACTTAGCTAATACATTATTTGTCGGACTCGCACTCTACTTTATTGTTGGTAATCAACTTGAAGCCATTATCGGACAAGACGCACTAACAGTTGTATTATCAATCGTATCAGCTGCCGCAGTGCCAGAAACAATTGGTGTTTCACTTATCGCACTTCCAATTGTATTACGCATCAAAACTAAATTTAATAACTAAAGTTAGCAAAATTAAAATACTTCTATCTTCATATGATTTGAAGAGGGAAGTATTTTTTATTATCTATTCTTTTTTACTTCTCGACTTAAAAATACTTAATAGCATGTCTACCGTCCCAAACACAAATAGCAGCATACTTATGCGCAATATTGGAACTGCGAATACACCCGGACCTTGAGTTTGTGGAAGTAAGATATATAAGGTCATAATTAGTAAACTACCTACTATTAGAATAGCACCACGGACTCCGTTGTTATTGTTTGACATGTTATCCCCCCCTTTTATATTTATATATTAAATAATAACCTAGAAAAAACAAGGCTATTTACAGAGTTCGAGAGTATTTGTACGTAAATATCAATAATTTGATTGTTATTGATGTGTATAATTATTAATTTTATAAAAGTATAATAGTCACCAGGATTCACACTTTACTATGATTTTTATATTGAAATATCAATTATCGTGTTATAATATTCTTACTGTCAGGAGATAAGCATGAACCTAAGACTAAATAAAATTTATCCACCCTACCTACAAATAATTGCTGGTATATTAACAATCATTTTAGGTTTTTTATTTTACTTTGATTATTACTATGTCTGGTATAAGATTGTTGATATCTCAATTATCTTATTAACTATATATACAATAACATCTGTAATTACAAATGAGCCTGAAAGTAAGAAACTTAAGATTAACTTATCATTTGAAACTTTAATTAGTTTCTTATCGATTCTGTTCATTTATTATTTTTCAGAAATCTATGTTTCGATCTTTCCACTAATAATTGGATTTTATATATTATTTTTAGCCTTAAGTCGCTTTATTCGTGCCTATATTTATTTTACTGATAAACTTAAGCATAAATATTTAGTATTACTTGATGCAATTATTTCTTTGATCTTTGCGATTGGTTTAATTACTCATCCACTGAAGAATATCAATTATTTATCGTATTGGTTAGCCTTCTACTTTATGTTCTATGGTTTCTCTTTTATTGTTAAGGGTTTTAACCGCTTATTCGTTGCATCTGATGCTCAGTTCTCACTTCCAGTTCCCGTCTTTATTGGAGCCTTTCTTCCCGGTAATGCATTAGATAATATCGATTTGATTACTAGTAATGAAGTTGAAGATGTTGAAGTTGACCTTGAAGTCTTTATTTAACTTCGCAAGAAAGGTTTTGGAAGATTTGGTCATATGGATTTCTCTTATCAAGGTCAGACTTACTCTTATGGAGCCTTTGATTATCATACTAGTAGACTATGGGGAACAGTCGCTGATGGAGTCTTGATTCTTGCCGATCGCAACAAGTTTTTAAAACATGGTAATGTCTTTAAGGAAGCAGTAATCGTTAAGTATGGATTAAAATTAAATGCTGAGCAAAAATCAATTATAGAATCAAGAATAGCTGAACTCTTATCTAGAACTAAACGCTTTTATTCTGACGCTGAACTTGATGAGCAAAAAGGTCAAATGGCAAGTAACTATGATTCATATCTAGCTAATGTCTATTTGAGTACAAGAGCTAAAACCTATAAGTTTACACATGGTAAGTTTAAAACTTACTTTGTTATGTCAACCAACTGTGTTAATTTAGCTTCTTATGTTTTACAAATGAAGAATTTAGATGTTATTAATATTAAAGGGTTAATTACCCCAGGAACTTATTTAAATTACTTGAACAATGAGTATTTATCGCACAGTAAAATTGTTGTTTCAAGATATGTTTATGGATTGGAGCCAAATGAAAAATTATCAAACAAAACAGTTAGTGCAAACTAGCTTGTATATAGCCTTAGTCTTTATCGCTGCCCAAGTAATTAACATACCAACTGCAATCGGTGGCGTTATTAACTTAGCAGATGCGATGATCTTAACAATCGCCCTTTTAACAACTAAACAGAATGCTGCCTTAATTGGAGCAACTGGTAGTTTCTTAGCGGAAATCTTATCACCTTATGTTATCTATGCACCCGCAACCTTTGTCATTAAGGGTTTAATGGGATTTATGACTAATCTAAGCTTTAATCGACTACGTTTTGAAAATGAAACGCTACGAATGTTAGTAAGTTTCGCTTTAGCAGAGACAATTATGATTGTCGGCTACTTTATTTACCAAGCCTTTATCTTAAACTTTGGAATTATCGTCGCTGCTTCAGATATTGTTAATAACTTAATTCAAGCTGGGGCTTCAATCTTAATTGCCCTCGTCTTAAGTAAGATTTTGAGATTACAACCTATTAAAAATTAATAAATGAAAATAAAAACTAAGCTTTAGCAAATTTTGCTGAAGCTTAGTTTTTATATACTTATAATTGTCACTGATGGTTTAACTCGAAATCTAATGTTTAATCCGGCATTCCCGACACCACTTGAAACATAGAGTTTAGTCTTATCTGATAGTTTAAATAAACCTTCACGATAGATCTTGCCATAGTTGGTTGAACCACTAATATTAAATGGTAGTCGTACTTGTCCACCGTGTGTATGGCCCGATAATACCAGGTCAAACTTATTTAAGTCTATTCGCTCTACTAGGTCTGGTTCATGGAGTAAGAGTAAATTGTATTGGTCATCTTTTGTAATGGCTGTTAGGCGCTCTAAAGCGCGGTTACCACGTAAGTAATCATCAGCACCAACGATATTAAGTGCTTTATCTCTTATTAAAAGTGACTGGCTACTATTTACTAGTAACTGGATATCAGCATCCTTATAAATACCCGCGACATCTTTAAAGTATTTTGATTTATAATCATGATTACCATAGACCACAATTCTTGGTATTTTATTGTTTAACTTACTTAAAGACTCTGCAATACCATTAATCGATCCAATATAAGGTCCATCTAAAAGATCTCCGGTAAAGATGATTAAATCGACATCGATTCGATTTAATTTAGTAACCAATTTATCTAGGCGTTTTGTATTATAGAACTTGTTAAAGTGCAAATCTGAAACATGGAGAATTTTTAAGCCTAATGCTTTTGATAGTTCTACTTTCTTGATAACTAATTGCTTAACTTCGATCAAGCGGGCATATAATAACACAAGTAAAAGTATCGTTGCTAGTATTATTAATACTTTCATTGTATCGCCCCCTATTCTTTAACATTTTAGCATATTCTCAATCTTTATATTTTATTCAATCATTTCTGTTTATTCATTTTGGTTTTAAGGTAAAAAAAAAGCACTTATTATTAAGGCTTTGTTAATTTATGTTTAATGGTGGCTCCTGCTGGAATTGAACCAGCGACACATGGATTTTCAGTCCATTGCTCTACCGACTGAGCTAAGAAGCCATTTGGTTGCGGGGGAAGGATTTGAACCAACGACCTTCGGGTTATGAGCCCGATGAGCTACCAGACTGCTCCACCCCGCGATGTGTACTTAATTATTATAACATAATTCCTTGATTTTCCCAACCAATATTTTAAATTTGGCGGAGGAACTGGGATTTGAACCCAGGCGCCGCTTTCACGACCTACCGGTTTTCAAGACCGGACCCTTCAGCCACTTGGGTATTCCTCCATATGGA
>JAAYHR010000023.1 GCA_012735275.1 Erysipelothrix sp. | reverse complement strand
TGTACTACTATTACAACATTCGTTGAATCAAGTGCCGGCGTTGAAGCTGGAGGGAAATCAGGATTTACAAGTGTTGTAACATCAATCCTATTTATCCTATCAGCATTCTTAGCACCACTATTTGTAATTATTCCAAATGCAGCAACAGGACCTGCACTAATCTTTGTTGGATTCTTAATGATCCAAGGATTCAAAGACATCGACTTCTCAAACTTCGAAAACGCACTTGGACCATTTGTTATGATTATGTTTACAATCTTTACAGGATCAATAGCAAGCGGACTTTCATCAGGAATCTTATCTGATATCTTTATTAAAGTAGCAACAGGAAAAGGAAAAGAAGTTCACCTTGGAATGTACCTACTAGCTATACCAACACTATACTTCGCAACATCAGGCCTAGTATAAAAAAGGAGAGAGTATGAGACTAAAAGAAAAGAATAAAAAAGTACTACTACAAGCTGCCCTTGGTAGAATTGAAGTAGATACAGCAATTACTAATGTACAACTAGTAAACGTTATAACGGGAGAAATTTATCCAGCTACAGTATTCATCCACGATGGCTTTACTGTCCACGTTGAAAGTGAAAATCTAAATGAAGGTTTAGACAATGTTAAAGAAGTTATTGATGGAGAAGGTAAATACCTAATTCCAGGATTAATCGATGCTCACGTTCATATTGAATCAAGTATGATGATCCCAAGAAACTTCGCATCAGCGTCAGTCGTACACGGGACTACAACGGTCGTTACCGACCCACATGAAGTTGCCAATGTATTTGGTGTTGAAGGTGTTAAATACATGCTAGACGCATCAGAAGGCCTACCACAAAGACAACTAGTTGATATTCCATCATGTGTCCCATCAGTACTAGACTTAGAATTTGCTGGAGCAGAATTCAAACCAGAACAAATCGAAGAACTAGCACAATATGACCGTGTTGTTGGACTTGCAGAAGTAATGGACTTCGTTGGAGTAATTGAAGGCAATGACCGTATGTTAGATATTATTGAAGTAGCTGAGAAAAAAGGTATGTACATTCAAGGACATGCTCCAAACGTAATTGGAAGAAACTTATCAGCATACATCATTGGTGGACCAACAACAGACCACGAAACAAGAGTTGGCTGGCATGCACTAGAAAAACTAAGAAAAGGTATGAAAGTTGATGCACGTCAAAGTTCACTAGCATTAAACGTAAAAGATATCGTTGAAGGTGTTAAAGGGATTCGCTACTATGACAACCTATGCTTATGTACAGATGACCGTGAATCAGATGAAATTCTAAACATTGGTCATATGAACGATGTTGTAAATATCGCAATTGAATCAGGTTTACACCCAATCGATGCAATTAGAGCAGCTTCATATAATATTGGACGCGAAATAAACGCAGAAGACTTAGGAGCAATTGCACCAGGCTTTATTGCAGACATGTTATTAGTTGATGATATCAACAAGATTCACCCAAGCTCAGTATTCTTTGAAGGAAAATTAGTTGCGAAAGATACAAAACTAATTGAAAAAATCCCAGTAACTGAATTTGAAATTGAAACAAGAAACTCAGTAGCGACAAAAGAATTAAGCTTAAGCGACTTCATCATTGATGTTGAAGGAAGAGAAAATGAAGTTGAAGTAAACATCATTAACTATCCAGATGCAAAAGTATCACTAACAGAAATGACGACAGAAACACTACCAATAATCGATGGTAAAATTGATATCTCACATGATACAAACCTAAAATTTGTAGCTGTAATCAACCGTCACCACCACAAAGATAAGATTGGTCTTGGAATCATTAGAAACTTTGGATCAGACAAAGGAACACTAGCTTCAACAATCTCACATGACTCACATAACTTAACAGTCGTATATGACACTCCCGAAAACGCGCTAGTCGCAGCACAGGAGTTAGTTAGAGTTGGTGGAGGACAAACAGCTGTTCTCGATCAAGAAGTAGTTTACACACTAGAGTTAAAAGTTGGTGGACTAATGTCAACTAAAGATGCAGCTAGCCTTGCTAAAGAAGCTAACCGCATGAAAGAAGTAAACAGACAATTTGGATTAACAGAAATTGCCAACCCACTATTAAGAATAGTCGCAATGGCATTAATTGTAATTCCAAACTTCAAAATGTCAGAGCTAGGAATAGTCGACGTATTAAACAAAGAAGTAGTACCAACATTTAAATAAAATCAAAAGGACCTCGGATGAGGTCCTTTTTAATGGGGGGATAATTTAATCAATAATTCTATTCGATAATCTTATTAAGCCTAAACTCAACAAGATAATCAAAATCCAAGTGATACTATTTACTTCTATACTAGTTTCTGGTGTTTTTGGTTCAATCTGCTTACTTACTTCTTTTTCTACTAAATTATTTCCATTCTTTTCCTTAACAATTGGTTCAACTGGATCGAACTTACCCTTCTCATCAACATTAACATTTTGATCAGGATAATCAGCTGGTAAGTTTTCTTTATCTTCTTTGGGAATATCCACTTGAGCGAGAACTATATTATCCAGCGCAAGCTTTAATTTATTTGTTTGATTAATAATTTCATCCATTGAATAAGTATAAGGATCTGCGAGGGTCTTATTAGCTAAGAGAAACTCACGATAGAGATTCTCATAAGACAGAACTTCATACTTAGCTTTGTTATTAACATATACCTTACTATCTTCATATACTTGCTTTAGTTCTTCAATAAGTAAATCATACTTGGGATAATTAGTAAAATCAAGTTTTATGATATTGTCATCCAAGCCGACTAAGATGCCATTATAAGCACTTGAATATTCATAAGTGAATACTTCATCTTTATCATTTATAAAGGCTAATGAATAAATTAGATCATCATTAATAAGATTAGTCATCTCCTCCTTGATTAAATCAATTGCTTCTGAGACTTTTTCAATTTCATCTTCACTTACGCCTTGATCTAACATATCAAAGAGGATATTAGTTAGCTCATCAGCTTCTTCATCTAATGACATATACTCTAAGAGTAGATTTTCACTCATAAGTAAGTTAAGAATAGTACAATCTGATCTAACTAATGATTCATCGGCTAGTAGACCCGAGATATCATAGACCTGATCTTGCTTGGTGACATAATGCTTAAGTTTAATATCTTCATCACTTGTAAACTTTAACTTGAAGCGATCGTGTCTTACTTTAATCTTTGTTTGATAGTTCATCGGCTCAATCAAACATTTTTCACTCTTTGACTCATCCAATTCAATAAATACATGATTTTGAGTTTCTGCCAATACATAATTGAATGAGTTACATATCAGCACTAAGGTTATACTTAATAATACTGTTAATCTTAATTTCATACTTCCTCCCTTTACCACTGTATGCGGTTACACCAACACTATAGCATACATATTTTGTAGTTCAAGACCTTGTGAGTAAGTTCACATTATTGGTTGACTTACAGAGTAAAAGGAAAAATATTTAATAATCACTAACTAAGATATGATTTTCATCTAAGTTTTTAATGTGACTTTCATCATAATCAATTGTACAACATAAGTAATTACTTTAAATTCATTAATGACGTTATCATATCTATCACTTGAATACTGGTAATTTTCCACAGTATAACGTGTATAAGACAGAAAAAGGTGCAATACAACAGTATTGCACCTGTACATAACCATAACTATTAACTAGTTAGGTAATATTACTCGAATCTTTGTTTTACTATCTGCTAAGAGATTTACTTGGCCACCATGATAGAGAACGATGTGTTTAACAATCGATAAACCAAGTCCAGTACCCGCAACTTTCTTATCACGAGCAAGATCAGTTACATAAAAGCGATCAAATATATATGGTCGATCTTTCGATGCAATTGGATTTCCATCATTAACAATCGTAAAGATTAACTCATTAGCTTGAAGCTCTAAACTAATAAATATTTCCCCAGCTTGATGGTTATACTTAATCGCATTATCAATTAAGTTATAGAACATTTCATCTAACATTTGGACATTGCCAAAATAATCGATATCAGTTAACTCTAAATTTAAGACAATTTCTTTCTCATCAAGCTTCGGTTTAAGATGATCAAGAACATCTAGGATTAATAGTCGAAGGTTAATACGTTCTTTAACCAGGTTTGATTTAGCTTCATCAAGCTGTGATATCTTAATAATATTATCAATCATTGCTAAAAGTCGATTCGATTGATTTTCAATCTTAGACCCAAATTCACTGACATCACTATCCATAACTAAATCATTAGATAATAGTTCTGATAAACCTTTAATAATTGTTAGCGGTGTTTTTAGTTCATGACTAACATTTGCTGAGAACTCTTCACGATACTTAAGATTTTCATACTCTAAAGATATATCAACGAAGTATAAAATTATTACATTTTTATTCGATAGACTTGAATTACTAATATATACCTGATAAGTTTTATTATCTAACTTATATTTATATGAAGATGACTTACCAGCAAGAGCTTGATCAACCTTAGCTAGTAATTTATCATCTGAGATAAAGCGAATCAGTGGATCCTTAACTTGATAATCTTTCACATTCATTAACTTTAAGAATGCTTGATTTGCTAAGAATACTTTAGATTCTTCATCAACAATTAGAAAACCTTCTTGCATTGTATTTAAGATCATATTGATTGTATCATTACGACGCGATATTCTTTGATTTTGTTCATTTGTTTGCTGTTTTTGATCACGCATAACTTGGAAGTAAAGATCTAGTTCCGGATATGGTGAAGATAAATCAGATTTTAAATCTACCTTCTCAATTGGAGCAACTAACTTCTTCGTTAAATTACGTGACATTAGAATAGCGTGTAGTGCAATAAAAATTAATGTAAAGATTGTAAATGGTGCTAATAATTTAAGGATTGAAAATAATGAATTAATTGGAATAGCAATTCTAATGATATTACCATCTTTTAATAGATTAGCACGATAGTAAGTTAAGCTAAAGACACTATCAGAAACACGCTCTGAGGATCCCTGCTTATTTAAACGAGCTTCAATAACTTCAGGTCGATCATTATGGTTTTCAATCTTATCTAATGGAAACCTATTATCATAAACTACTTTACCACTTTCATCAATAATGGAAATACGTGTTTGACTAAGAGCTGGATTTAACTTGAACTCTAATTCTCCAGCAAATAATTCATCATAATTAGCACTAATATATTGTATTTGACTCTCAACAACTGCTTTCGATTGATTACGCTCAGTATCAAAGAAGAGAAAGATTGTCCCTAAAGCATAGATGGCAATCGAAAAGAAAATAATTACTAACATATTTTTCTGGATTTTTTTACGCATTTTTACTCCCTAGTTTAAATCCCTGACCACGGACTGTTTGGATATAGCCTGCGTAGTCACCAAGATTTTTTCTCAGATTAGATATATGAATATCTAAAGTACGGCTTTCGCCCTCATAGTCATAGCCCCAGATTTTAAGTAAGAGACTATCTCTAGAGACGAGCAAGTTTTGGTTCTTCATTAAATATAATAAAAGTTCATATTCTTTATTTGGAAGTTCGATTAATTGATTATTCACCTTTACTTCATAGCGTGATTGATCAATAGTAATTTCATTAAAGACAAGTAAATCATTTGATTTACTACGACGTAAGCGAGCATTTATTCTTGAGATTAACTCCAAGATACCAAATGGTTTAACAACATAGTCATCAGCACCTAAATCCAGGGCCTTTACCTTATCCATTTCCGAAGAGCGGGCTGTCAACATAATAATTGGTAGATCCTCATAACGATGATCACTTCTAAGTTTAGCTAAAATTTGTAGTCCATCCTCATCTGGAAGCATTACATCCAGTAAGATTAAATCAATTTCACCCTCAGCTAAGTCAGCTTTAAAAAACTCCTGACCACTAGCAAATCCCAGACCTTCTAATTGATTCGACTTTAATGAGTAAAGAACTAGTTCACGAATATCTTCTTCATCTTCAATAATTACTATTTTAGCCATACTTCCTCCTATTGACCAGTTTTGAAAAATATTACTGATTTAGCAATATTAACACAACGATCCCCACATCTTTCAAAATACTTAGCTATCATAAAGGCATCAAGTAATGACTCATGATAATCTTCAATATTAATCATATCATTAACTAACTGTAATTTAAGATTTAAGAGTGCATTATCGATATTATCATCATAGTTAATTACTTGATCAGCCAGGGTTTCATCCATCGACATTAAGGATTCAATCACATCTTTCAGCATGATAATAACATCCTTACACATCTTAACTAACTGCTTTTGATAGACAAAGTCTTCATGGCTATACTCAATAACTATCTCAGAGATATCAGTAGCATAATCACCGATGCGCTCTAAGTCCGTTACAATCTTTAAAGATGCTGATAGAAATCTAAAGTCAGATGCAACTGGATGCTGACGCACAAGCAGCGAATAGCAAAGTGATTGAATTTCTTTCTCCATATTATTAATATGTTCATCATAAGCAATAATTTCTTTAGCTAGTGATACATCACCCTCACTTAAAGAGCGCATGGCTTTTGTTAGAGCTTGTTCACATAATAGTGCCATTTCAGAAATATTGTTCTTCAGTATAATTAACTGACTATCTAAGACTGTTTTCATTAACCAAACCTCCCTGTAATATAATCTTCCGTTCTTTGATCTTTTGGATTTGTAAATAATACATCAGATACACCCATTTCAACTAATTCTCCATCTAAGAAGAAAGCTGTCTTATCAGATATTCTTGCGGCTTGTTGCATGTTGTGCGTTACAATTACCACCGCATACTTAGCTTTTAACTCCATTATTAATTGTTCAATCTTAGCTGTTGAGATTGGATCAAGCGCACTAGTTGGCTCATCCATTAAAATAATCTCGGGCTCAATTGCTAAAGTACGGGCAATACAAATTCTTTGTTGCTGACCTCCTGATAAAGATAGAGCAGATTTGTGTAATCGATCATGAACCTCATCCCAAATAGCCGCATCTTTAAGAGCTTTCTCTACTATTATATCTAATTCAGCTTTCTTATTAATTCCATGTGCTCTTGGTCCAAATGCGACATTATCATAAATTGACATGGCAAATGGATTAGGTTTTTGAAAGACCATACCAACACGTTTTCTAAACTCCTCTAAACTTTTAACCGCATAGATATCTTCACCTTCAATTGAAATCTTACCTTCAATGTGACAAGTGTCGATTAAATCATTCATACGGTTAATTGATTTTAGAAAAGTTGTTTTACCACAGCCCGAAGGTCCAATAAATGCGGTAATTTCATTAGCTTCAATATTCATTGAAACATCATGGAGCGCTTGAAAGTCTCCATACCATAAATCTAAATTTTCTACTTTAATTTTCATTATATTTGTTTTCCTTTCAAGAGTAACTTGGTTGCATAAACTGATAATGCATTCATACTAAAGACTAAGATTAATAAGATTACTGCGGTAGCATAAGCTGCATCCGTATGGAATCCTTCACTCGATAATGCCCACATATGAATTGATAATGTTCGACCCGATGAGAACAGTGAATCTGGTATTTTGGCAACACTTCCGAGTGTATAAATTAATGCTGCAGACTCACCGACAATTCGACCAATCGATAAGATAATTCCTGAGAGAATACCAGGTGCCGCTGATGGTAAGACTAACTTAAAGATCATATAAAGTTTACTAGCTCCCATTGCAATCGCCGCCTCACGATATGACTTAGGTACATCAATCAGTGCTTCCTGACTAACACGAATAATAAAAGGTAGAATCATGATTGCCATAGTTAAGGAACCAGAGATTAAGGAGTATGATAAATTAAGTGATGTAACAAAAAATAGGAATCCAAATAATCCATAAATAATTGATGGAATACCAACTAAAGTTTCACTTGCTAATTTCATCAGACGCGCAAACTTACTTGTCTTTTTAGCATACTCAACTAAATAGATCGCTGTTGCAAGTCCAATTGGAAGTGCGAGTGCGAGTGTTAAGACAACCATATATAAGGTTGTAATTAAAGCTGGCATTAATGATACGTTCTCACTTGTATATTTAAATGAGAAGAGATCTAAACTTAAGTGTGGTAAACCATTGATTAGAATATAGGCAATTAAGAAGAGCGATGCTCCTAAAACAATTAAGGTTGAAAGATGAGTGTATAGTTTAAATAATTTATCACGCATTAGATTTCCTCCTTCTTAAGCATAGAAAAAATAATATTAATTATAATAATTAGCACAAAGAGAACTAGTCCCGTTGCAATAAGTGCTTGACGGTGTAGACCTGCTGCATACCCCATCTCAATGACGATATTACCGGTTAAAGTTCTTACCCCTTTAAAGATATCAAAGGGTAGACGAATAATCGCCTGGTTACCTACAACCATGATTACAGCCATTGTTTCACCAATTGCACGACCAACACCTAATACTAAAGATGCCATAATACCCGAACGTGCTGATGGTAAGATTACCTTATAAATAGAACGCTCATGAGTCGTACCAAGGGCAATTGCAGAGTTGTATAAATCTTCATCAACATTTACGATGGCATTATATGACATTGTAATAATTGTTGGAACAATCATCAGTGCTAATAGTAATGATGCTGCCAGGATTGATGATCCATTACCTGAGATAGAGCGGACTAAAGGTACAATTAAAACCATACCAAAGAATCCATAGACAACTGATGGAATACCAGCTAGCAGATTTACTAATGATAAGATTGGAGCTTTAAATTTCTTAGGACAATCAAAGGCTAAGAAGATAGCTGTCCCAACACCAAGCGGTCCACCAATTAAGATGGCATATGATGTTACATAGATGGAACCCAAAATCATTGGGAAGATTCCATAAGATGCTGGCATGTCACCAGGTAGCCAATTGGTACCTAGCATAAAGTTTAGAAATCCTATTTCTGCAATAGCCGGAAATCCGTTCGCAAATAGAAAACCACAAATTAGAACGATTGCGATAAGGGAAAAAGAAGCAGCTATAAGGAAGAATATCTTCATTATAGCTTGCATCCTTTTGTTAGATAATAAGTGGTTGTATATTCTACTCACCTAATTTTTCCCATGAGCTAATTGTGCCCGTGAATATATCTTTTACTGTATCACTAGATAATCCTTTTACTGGGTTTTCGTTGTTAACGACTACGACGATTCCATCAATTGCAATAACAATTGGTTCTAACACTGCTTTTTCTTCATCTTTTAAATCACGACTTGCCATACCAATGTTTGCTGTAGCATCAATTGCTGCTTGAACACCAGCTGTTGAGTCAGATGTTTGGATTTCAATTTCGGCATTAGCATTAATTGCTTTATAAGCTTCAGCTAATTTTTCCATAACTGGACTTACACTTGATGATCCAGCTACAACAACTTTTCCACTTAAAGCTTTTGACTCATAATTGTAGTCACTCTCAATTGCAATGTAGCCTGTATTTTCAACAACTTTTTGTCCATCTTTAGATAAGATGTAACCAACAAAATCATTTGTTAGTTCATGATCGCTTGATGATTTAGCAATATTGAATGGACGGGCTACTTTGTAGTCACCTGAAACAATATTCTCAACACTTGGAACAACACCATCAATTTCTAAAGCTTTAATTGTGTCATTTAATGAACCTAATGATAAGTATCCAATTGCATACATATCGTTTGCGATATTTGATAACATAACATCTGTTTTATTAGCAATGATTGCTTCTGGGCTTGTTAAATCTTTCTTGTTACCATCGGCATCTTTTTCTTCGATTTTTAATAATTCTACGAATGCTCCACGAGTACCTGAACCATCTTCACGTGATACTAAACTAATTGATTTGCCTTGGTCAAATTCTTTCGATGATGATCCACAAGCAACTAATAATAAACTTACAAGTAATACTGATAATATTTTCTTCATTTTCATTCTCCTCTTCACTGGAATAATAATAACAAGCCAATGTAAAGTGTTTTAGCAAGTCTATGTAAAGTTTATGTAAAATAGCAGAAAATAAAAAAAGACACGAATGTGTCTTCATTACTTATAGATAGAATCCATTTCTTCTATCATATGTTTAGTTGAGTTTAATCCACCTGTTTCAACATACCAAACATGGGGATCAACATAGAATACTTTATTGTTTTTAAAAGCATTAACATCTTTAATTAAATCATTATTTAATAGATCACTGGCAGGTGGTGCTTGATCACCAGTAATTACAACACGATCCATTACGATAATGTTATCTGGATTATACTGGGCAATAAACTCAAATGAAATTTGTTGACCATGTGTTGAAGTGTCATAAGTGACACCATCAATTGCTTTAAAGCCAAGATCATCATAAACAATTCCAAATCTTGATCCCGGACCATAAATCGACATTGAGTCACCGTTCGTTAAAATAAATAGCGTTTGCTCATCATGTTTTTCAACTTCTGCTTTAATATCTTTAACACTTTCGCTAATATTTGAAATTTCAGTTTCGATTAAATCAACTTTAGCTGGATATAAACTTCCAACCGTTTCTAAGCGATTAATTAGTGAGCCAATAAAGTCACTATTATCAATTGTCAGGGCAATGGTTGGAGCAATCTTTGATAACTCATCATACTCGCCAGCAGCACGACCTGATATGATAATTAAATCAGGTGCCATTTCTGCTAGGACTTCGTAATCTGGTTCAAACAATGTTCCAGCACTGACATAATCATCATGATTATATTTTTCTAAACGCGCTGATAAGTTTGATTTTGGAACGCCGGCTACTTCAATATCTAAGGCATCAAAGATATCTAGTACACCAAGATCAAAGATAACTACTTTTTCTGGATTTTCTTTTACATCAGTTTCGCCAAGGGCATGTTTAATGGGAATACTTGTTGTGTTTTCTTCTTCAACGCTTGTTGGGCTACAGCCAACTAAAACTAGTAAAGCAATTAATAATAGTATTTTTTTCATATTCTCTCCTATTTTATAAAGCAAACGTTACGGTCGCCAAAACTTTCAACTTCAAATTCGACTCCAAAGATATCATAGAGGCAGTCTTTTGATATAACATCATCAACACAGCCACAGGCTTGGAGTTTCCCATTCTTGAGGGCAATAATTTGATCAGCTGCCATCGCCGCAACATTTAAATCATGGACAATCATTACTACTGTTTTATTTTCTTCTAAACATATCTGCTTTAACATATTCACAAAATCTACTGAGTGTTTTAAATCGAGACTTGCTAAAGGTTCATCTAATAAAATTACATCAGTCTTTTGGGCTAGGATCATGGCCAGAAAGGCTCTTTGTCTTTGACCACCTGACAATTTAGATATTTCTCGATCAGCATACTCAAGCGTTTGCGTTGAGACTAAGCTTTGATTTATTATATCTAAATCAGTTTTATTTAAACGACCTTTACTGTAAGGGAAACGACCAAAGCCTACTAAATCTCTTACCGTAATATTTAAATCAATATTATTATTTTGTTTTAGGATGGAAATCTTTTGGGCACGCTCATCACGTGAATACTCACTTACTTCCTTACCATCTAAAATAACTTCACCCGAGTCACGATCTAAGAGACTACCAACAATATTAACTAAAGTTGATTTTCCCGCTCCATTACCGCCAACTATCATATTAAAAGATCCTGGTTTAATTTTAAGATTAATATCTTCTAATACTTTAACACTTCCATAAGACTTACTCAGATTCCTGATTTCTATCATTATGTTCGCTCCTTCATAATTAGATAAATCATGTATAGGCCACCGATCAAGTTTAATAGTACCGACAAAGTCACAGAGAAATTGAAGACCTTATCAATTATAAACTGACCACCGACAGTTAAAATAATCGATAAACATATAGCTGTTTTAATAAATTCCTTATGCTGATAAGATTTACTCCAGATACGCGCTATATTGACAACTAACATTCCAAGAAAAACAATTGGGCCAACTAAGGCTGTTGATAAGCTAGTTAATATTGAAATGACGATTAATGATGATGTATATAACTTATTAGTATCCACTGATAAGTTTTTGGCATAATCTTCACCGAGTAGTAAGACATCAAAATTATGTAAGTTTTTTATTACCCAAGGTAGTGGTAATAAGAGAATTAAAACTGCGATATAAATAACATTAGTATTAATAGTATTGAAACTTGCTATAACATTGTTTTGAATAATTGAGAATTCATTTGGATCAATTACCATTTGTAGAAATGATGAGATACTAGAAAACAGTGTATTCAAGATCATTCCAATTAACAATAAGAGATAAACATAGTGATTAGACTTCTTTAGAATATAAGAGAATATCACTAGCGAGAACATTACCATTAAGACAGTAATCGCAATAAAATTTAAATATGGATTAATATTTAAAAGATGTAGTCCACCAAAAGCAAAGACAATAAATGTCTGTAGTAATATATATAACTGACTATAACCTAATAAGTCAGGAGTTAATAAACGATTATTAGTTATTGTTTGAAAGATTGATGTCGAAATTGTTATGGCAATCGAAACTAGGATCATTGCTAGTAGCCGCGGTATGCGACGATAGAATAAATAACTAGCATTATTTCCAGTCATGCCATAAAAGACATACAAGAGACAAACACTTATGACTAATATTATTAATAAATTATATCTAGTTTTATTTTTCATTTTTATTTCTCCTTAATATTAATATTAAGAATATGATTGACCCAATAACACCAACAGTTAATGAAATTGGAATTTCATAAGGATAAATAATTAATCTAGATATGATATCAGCTGCCAATAAGAAGATACTTCCCATGAGAGCTGTAATCGTTATAGTTGAATCAATTTTATCACCATAGCGAATCGATACAAGGTTAGGGATTATTAATCCAACAAAGGCTATATTGCCAATTGTTGAAATGATTACTGCACTATTAAGTGAAACAATCATAATCCCGACCACTAGAATTTTCTTATAATTCAAACCTAAGTTTGAAGCATAGTCCTCGCCTAAGGCCGCAATATTGAAATAGCGAGCATAAGCATAAGTAATTAATATAACTGGGATAAGTAAATATAATAACTCATAACGACCTTTGATTGTCAGTGTAAAACTACCAATCATATAGCCATTTAAGACTTGTAATACATCAAAATGTAAGGCTAAGAATGTTGTGATGGAGTCAATCACTGTTCCCAACATCATTCCGATTAGGGGAGTAAAAATAACATCTTTCAACTTAATTCTTTGTATCATCCAAACAAACAAGCCCGTTCCAGCCAGTGCAAATGCAAAAGCGAAGAGCGATCTTGTGACTGTTGTTAACTGTGGAAGTAGTACTAGAGAAACCATAATACCTAAGCGTGCTGAGTTTGCCGTAGCGGTTGTAGACGGCGAGACAAACTTATTTCTTACTAGCTGTTGTAAGATAAGCCCACTTATACTAAGTCCGATACCAGTGAGCAATACTGCTACTAATCGCGGGAAACGACTGGTAATAAAGACATTAATAGCTGATGAATCCAGATTAATCAGATCAATCCATGAAAATTCCATATTGCCAATACTTAAGGAAATAAATGCTAATACAATTATTAGGACAATATATTTTAGATTAATCTTCATGAGTATCGACCTCATTTATAAGTGAATTTGATAATAACTCAATAGCAACAAAGAAAAAATCATCTTGATTTAGCTTATGGGGATAGTTATTTATCATCATCAACATAGTAACCTCCGAGTTAGCCGCTGCTAACTATTTATAGTTTAGTGAATAAATTGACATATGTCAATCTTTATTATCAAATAAGTAAAATTTTCACTAGTTGTTATTTCTTGATAAAATATCACAATAACAAGTCAAATAAAGCCAAGGTTTCCCAATAAAAAAAGCCTTGCATTAACAAGACTTTAATAACTATTTACCTTCTAAAATATGGGTTAGACCAACAGAATAAATTTCTTTAACATGATCATCATCTAAAGAATAAATAATTTCTTTACCAACACGACGTGATTTAACTAATTTTGCTTCACGTAAATTACGCAGTTGATGGGATACGGCTGACTGAGAAACATCAATAGTTTTGCAAATATCATGAACACATAATTCACGATTCATTAGGGCCATTAATATACTCAAACGTGTTTGATCACCAAACAATTTAAATAAGCCAACTAAGTCATCAAGCTTATCTTGATCAGGAAAACTATCAGCGACTGCTTTTAAATCTTCTGCACTTAAATGTGTATAACTCATCCAATACCCCCCTTAATATTTATATTATAGCATGATTGTTTATTAAATAATCTATGCAGTATGATACACAAGCCAAGCCTGATGCTGGTGGTACGATAAACATTGATGCTGGTGGCATCTTTTGTTTACGCGTTAAACCTTCCGCATTAATAACTTGCTTTTGAACCATTGGTTGCTCTTTCGAGAAAACAACTTTAATCTTACGTGTATTCATACGCTTTTCTTTTGCCATTTTTCTTAACACTTTCGCTAGTGGATCATAACTTGTTTTATCCAAACTAGTAATAACTAATTGCGTTGGATCAGTTCGATTACCCATTGCTAAACTAGATATCATTGGAATCTTTAATTCATGACACTTTTCAATTAATTCAAATTTATTACAAACCGTATCAATCGCATCAATAACAAAATCAACACCAGCAAAGATTTCATCTACTGACTTATCAAAGAATAGCTCGTAGCCTTCAATATCAATATCAGGATGAATCGATTTAACATAGTTAACCATTTCAAACACTTTTGATTTACCAACATTCTGATAATTAGTTTGAACCTGACGATTCAAATTCGATAAGGCAATTGTATCATTATCAACAATATTAATCTTACCAACACCAGATCGTGCTAAAGCCTCAACAGCAATCGAGCCAACTCCACCAACACCTACGACTAATACCGTACTATTACTTAAAATATTAAATGACTCTTCACTTAGTAATAGTTTCGTTCTTTCAAACATACTTACTCCTTCTCAAGCAACCATTTCTCAATACTTACTTCTAATTTTTCTTTAAATCCATCTTCTAAGATATCCACAACATTAGCATCAAATTGATTATTAAACCAAGTATACTGACGCTTAGCATAATTGCGGGAACGCTTCTGAATCTCTTGTAATACTGACTCCTTTGAAGCTCCTTCATAGAAGTATGGTTTCCATTCTTTATAACCAATCCCAGTCATGCCTCTAAACGCAAAGGGGTTATCATACTTAGCATAGATGGCTTTTAATTCAGCTTCTAAGCCTAACTCATCCATAGCCAAGACACGATTATTAATACGCTCATATAATAGTGAACGTTCCATTGATAACATTATAATTTTCGCATCATACAATAATTCATCTCTTTGCTTAGCCACAATATCACTCTTTAACTGATCATTACTTTTAGCAATGGTTAGTGCACGAATTAAGCGTGGACGATTATTGACATGTAACTTCAAAGCAGATGCTTCATCAAGTTCTAATAACTCTGCATATAGTTCCTCATTAGATAATGATTCTAAATATGCTTGGAGTTTGTGATCGACTGTTTCCTCTTGAAAGATATAGTTCTTCAAGACGGCTGCAATATATAAACCTGTACCCCCAACAATTATTGGAAGTTTATTACGACTTGCAATATCCGCAATCAAACGACGAGCTTCAGTTTGGAAAATTGACACATCATAATTCTCCTCTAAGTCATAAACATCAATTAAGTGATGAACAACTTCAGTTTGTTTAGCTTTAGATACTTTGGCTGAGCCAATATTTAATTCTTTATAAACTTGAACTGAATCACCTGAGATAATTTCTCCATTATATTTTTTGGCTAACTCAATCGCTACTTCACTCTTACCAACACCGGTTGGACCGACAATAACTAAAACTTTCATCGCATAAACTCCTTAATTAATTGCTTCTCACTTATCTTAATTAATGTCGGACGTCCATGTGGACAGTGATATGGTTCACTACACTCTGATAAGTTTCTAATAACTTGCATCATTTCCATATTTGATAAATGATGATTAAATTTAATTGAGGCTTTACATGCTTTCGATGCAATTACATCATAACGAATTGTTTCCAAATCTACATTTTTATTTGCTTTAATATATTCTAAAATATCTAAAACAAAGGCATTAGTGTCGCCATCAATTAACCATAATGGGATTTCACGAACAATAATTGAAGATTCAGAAAAGACCTCAATAACAAAGCCAACACTATCTAAAGTTTCAACTAAAGTTTCAACAAGATACATATCCGAAAGTTTAATATCAACAATATTAGGTACTAAAAGTCCAGTTGCTTCAATCTTATCATTAACAATCTGCTTACGGATTTTCTCAAAGTTAGTTCGCTCCTCAGCTGCATGTTGATCGATAATATATAAATTATCTGGAGACTCTGCCAATATGTATTTACCATGTAACTGGCCAATAACTTTTAAGTTAGTAAATTCATTTGTTACAACTTCTTCTACTTCTTCTACTTTTTTGACAATTTCTTCAATTACTTCCACTTGCTCCAGATCACTAGTTTTATCCTCAATAACTTGCTCAATCACTGCAACTTCTTTAAAAGTTTGAATAATTGGTTGTGCTAGCTCATAACTTGGTTTTGGATCTGCAATATAAGCTTCTTTAGTTTCAAGTTCTAGTTGATCATAAATTGGTTCGACTGATTTTAATCGTTTCACTTGTACTGCTTCTAAATTAGCATTTAAAGCTTTTCTAATTGATGCTTGGATAAATTCAGATAAGACCTTCTCTTTAGCAATCCTTACTTCCCACTTACTTGGATGCACGTTTACGTCCACTAACTGATAATCCATTTCTAGTTTAATAATTGCGATTGGGAAGCGATCATTAAACATTAAGTTACGATATGCCGCAACTACATCATTCGTTAATTTGTAGGCTCTAATCATACGATCATTAATAAAGATTTGAATATGATTTCGATTAGCACGTGTTTCACTTGGTAAAGTTAGGGAACCTGAGATTTTAAAGTCAGACGACTCATCAGCAAAATCAAAGGAATTACGAGCTACTTCTTTTCCATAAACATGGTAGAGAATTTCTTTTAAATCACCACTACCAGAAGTATGGATTAAAGTTCGCTCCTCATCTTTTAAGATAAATGAAAGATTTGGATATGAAAAAGCAAATTTTTCAATTGTTGATAAAACCACAGCGCGCTCATAATTAACTGAGTTAAAAGATTTTAATCGAGCTGGAGTATTATGGAAAAGTCCTTCAATAATTATTTTGGTTCCAACATTTGCAGCCACCATTTGATTAGAAACTAATTCACCATAGTTAATTGTAATTTCCGTTGCTTCTTTTTGATTATTTGATATTAGGGTAACACGAGCAACTGAAGCAATCGAAGGTAGGGCTTCACCACGAAAACCGAGTGTGGCGATTGACCAAAGATCACGCTCACTAGCAATCTTACTTGTCGCATGACGTTCAAACGCTAAAAGGGCATCATCCTTACTCATTCCAATCCCATTATCAGTAACTGCAATATAATCGATTCCACCATTTTTAATTTGAACTTCAATTATATTTGCTTTAGCATCAATCGCATTCTCAACTAACTCCTTAACAATTCCCGCTGGTCTTTCAACAACTTCTCCAGCCGCAATCATATTCATTAGATGTTTGTCTAGTTTTTTTATTGTTGTCATATTACTCATCCTCATTCAATTCTTTTAGTAAATCATCTAACAACTGCATAGCCATCATTGGTGTAATTTCATTTAAGTTAGTTTTTGATAAGATTGATGAAATACGATTTAAATTATTTGGTATTACTTCAACATCTTTGTAGATTACTTCCGCACCCGAATGTACTACCTCACTGGCCTCAAGTCCATCAAGAATTTCTGAAGCTCTAAGTAGGACATTATTTGGAAGACCTGCCAGTTTTGCAACGTTAATACCATATGATTTATTCGAAACACCTGGTACAACTTGATATTGTAAACTTATCTCACCAGCTTCTTCTTTAACTAGTAAGTGATAGTTAGAAACATTCTCAAAACGTTCAGCTAAACTAACTAGTTCATGATAGTGAGTTGAGAAAAGTGTTTTCGCTTTAATATTTAATGCAATATATTCAATCATTGATTTAGCTAATGCCATACCATCATAAGTAGATGTACCACGGCCAATTTCATCAAAGATAATTAATGAGTTTTCAGTCGCATTAGATAGGGCATCATTAGCCTCAGCCATTTCCACCATAAAAGTAGACTTGCCTGATAAGATATCATCAGACGCTCCAATACGAGTAAAGATCTGATCAAAGATTGGAATTTTAGCAAAAGTAGCTGGAATATATGATCCCATTTGCGCCATAATTACGATTAAAACTGACTGACGCATAAAGGTCGATTTACCACCCATGTTAGGGCCCGTAATAACCCAGATATCTTCATTAGACATATCTAACTTATTGGCAACATAATCCTTATCGCGCATTATTGTTTCTAAGATTGGATGTCTACCATCATTAATTACAAATGAGCGATCACTTGAAATTTCCGGTAAACTATAACCCTTAAATCTTGCGACGGTCGCTAAAGAGAATAAGAAGTCAATCTGACCAATAACATCTGATAAAGCTAAGATCTTACTTGAGTATGTAGCAATTTGATTAATCAAATCATTATATAAACTATATTCTAATGCCTTCGCAATCTCATCAGCATTTAAGATTTCTTCTTCCTTAGACTTTAACTCTTCAGTAACATAACGCTCTGAGTTGGTTAAAGTTTGTTTTCTAACATAATTAAACTCATCCTTGATTTTATCAATATTTGCTTTCGATACTTCAATAAAATAACCAAAGACACGGTTATAACCAACCTTTAAAGTTGAAATTCCCGTTTTCTCACGCTCATCTGCTTCTAATTGAACGATCCAATTTTGACCATGTTTTTGAATAGAGCGGGCATGGTCTAAATCACTATTATAACCATCCTTAAAGATATTTCCCTCACGAATATTTACTTTCGCGTCTTCAGAAATAGCTGATTCAATTAAACCTGCTAAATCAGTTAGGGGATCAATATCAATTAGATCGCTAAAGTTACTTAGACCAATTAGATTAGCTAATAATTTTGGCACGGCATTAAGTGACTTTTGAATTCTTATTAAATCTAATGGATTCGCATTACCATAAGATATTTTCGCATTCAATCTTTCTAAGTCATAAATAGCTTTTAAAGATTCTTCTAAATCATCATATAAAATATAATCATTTCTTAAGTCAGTAATCTGTGCTTGACGCTTTAAAATATCTGCACGATTAATTAATGGACGAGTAATATAAGAACGTAGAGTTCGCTTACCCATTGAAGTTTTTGAATGATCTAAGAAATCTAAAAGTGAGTTTTTAACTGAACCACCACGCAGCGATTCAACTAACTCTAAGTTTGCAATTGAGTTGTAGTCAATTTTTAAATAACCATCATTTCTAATCTCTTCAACCTTTCTTAAGTGATTTAATAACTTTAACTGTGTTTCACTTAAGTAAGATAATAATATCTCTACTGCTGCAACTAAATATTTATTATCTAGATGTTCAAATAAATGACTATAAGCTTTGGTGTCACTCACCCCCGCAATTTCCGATACTAAAATATCTGACACAAATGATAGCTCACGTTTTAGGGCTGCATTAGTATCAGTAATTAAAACTATTTCTTTAATATTGTAATTAAGTAGTGATGATATTAATTTTTCATCATCATGATCAAGGGTAAAAGTAATTACCTTACCACTAGCCATCTCAACAATTGCGACCGAATAACCATAAGCAAAGTCATAAACACTTGCCATATAAATTGCTTCTGAATTATCCGATAACTCATCCATAATTGTTCCCGGTGTAACTATTTTTACAACTCCGCGTTTAACAATTCCTTCCGCTTCAGCCGGATCTTCTAATTGTTCAACAATCGCAATTCGATAACCTTTTTGTGCTAATCGATAAATGTAAGATGCTGAGGCATGATGTGGAACGCCACACATTGGAATCGCATCAGCACTTTTACCACGTGCCGTTAATACTAAACCTAACTCCTCCGCCGCTACCTTAGCATCATCAAAAAAGAGCTCATAAAAGTCTCCTAATCGATAAAATAATAAAGCATCTTCATGATCCTTTTTAATATCTAAATACTGTCTAATCATTGGCGTGTGTGTTTTCATAATCTACCTCTACTTCATTGTCATATTGTATCAAAAAATGCAGTATTTATAAAGTGGACCAATTGGCAAAAAGAAAAGAACCTAAGGTTCTATTTACTATATTACTTTGCATCAAGATAATCCAAATAATCGTTTAACTTACTTATAGATAAGTGAAATGACTAAAAATTTTCTTTTTTCAAAAATGCTTTAATTTTACAATCTATCATGTAAAAAAAAGTAGACCTAGTCTACTTTTCATTTACCAATTTAATTAAACTCTCTAAATCAATACTATCCGCGATAATCTGACCACCAATTTGTTCCCAGTGGAGATTATCATGACCTTTAAACTCATCTTTTAAGTATCCAGGATTATCTGGATCTTCAACGATAGCATTAATATCAATAACGTGATCAAAATCTTTTTGATTTTTTATCCATACGTTAATTGCTAATCTTAACTCTTCGGCATAATCTAAGATAGCATTACTATATCCACCAAATGGAGTAATTGTTGTGATGACTGCTTTAGCATTTTTAGCTCTAATTTGGTCGTGTAGATTTAAGTATCCATCGATCATATCTTGTAAGCTTGGCATTTCATCTTGCGGTGAAGTACGACCTGGATGAATTAAATCATTGACTCCAAGAGCAACCACAACTAAATCAGGAGTATTATATTCCATAACATCTTCATAAAAGCGATTTATCGCAGCAATACCAAACTCTTCTTTTAAAATGTTTGATCCATCATGTAATAAGCGGTTACCTGAGTGTCCAGCATTTACAATATTAATATTTGCTTTTGCTTCAAATAATCTTGCTTGCAGTGGCTGCGTATAATGCGAGTGATTAGTTAGTGAATCGCCAAACCAGGCAATTGATTTTTGATCTGAAACAATTTCAACTTGTTTTATTAGTGCAACTAATTTTAATGATAAATCAGATATAGCCTTTGTTGAAAGGCCTAAATGTACTTTTCGATTCAACATACCACGGTGTGTAGCATTAATAATCTTATGGGATTTAAAGTCAGATGATCCATATGCGGATGCGAATAAACCAAATCTTGCGTTTATAACAACTGCACTTAGATCTTGGTAGGGAAGTTTTATTTCATCTGAATAATACTCAGTGTGAGCTGGCATCTTAAATGAAGTCTTTCCCGCAACCTTAATCGGATAAGAGTTACCATTAATAATCATATTAACACTCATAACCCTTAATGATTTATGACTGTATTTATTTGTAAAAAGAATACGCATCGTATCCCCTGACACTTGGGTAGAAAAAGTTAATACTTGTTTTCTTCCTCTTAAGTGCAGTTTATGCAATGAGTAGTCTTTAGTTTTATAACCGTATATTGGTGAATATTTCATAGACTATTTCTCTAATAGATCCAAAATTTCAAGGATTCGATTTAAGTCAGAATTATCAGTATAGTTGATTACGATTTTTTTATTTGCGATATTTACACGAGTCGCTAGTTTTTCCTCAATTGCTTTTTCAACGGCTTTTAATTGTGGATCAACTTTGACTACTTTTCCTGCTTCTGTACTTTGACCAACTTCACGATCTTCGCGCATTAATTTTTCAACAGCACGAACTGATAAGTTTTTATCAATAATTTCATCAGCATAATGAATGATTTCATCTTTGTCTTTTAAAGTAATTAATGGACGAACATGTCCCATTGATAACTGATTATTTACAACCATCATTTGTACTTTTTCTGGTAATCTTAATAATCTTGTGATATTAGCAATATGCTCACGCGTTTTACCAACACGTTCAGCTAACTCAACTTGAGTATAGTCAAAGTGTTCAATCATTTTCGCATATGCCATTGCTTCTTCAATAACATTTAAGTCTTCACGTTGAATGTTTTCAAGTAATCCAATTTCCATCATCATATCATCATTGAAATCAACAATGATCGCTGGAATTGTTTCTAAACCAACTTGTCTTGACGCTAAAACACGTCTTTCTCCGGCAACTAGTTCATAGCCTTGAATTGCTTTTCTAACTAGTATTGGTGTAAAGACTCCAACTTGGCTAATTGACTCTGCCAGTTCGGTTAATTTATCTTCATCAAAAACTTTACGTGGCTGATATGGGTTTGAATGAATTGATTTTAGTTCAATATCAGTTTTCTTTCCAGAATTAGAAGTTTCGGCACCTTGCTGAATATCTTCTAGTGCTGCTTCAATTCCTTCGCCAAAAATAGCCCCAAGTCCACGACCTAATTTTTTATCACTCATATTTTCGCCCCTATTCGTTATCTTTAATTACTTCTTTAGCTAAAGAAGCATATGCAATAGCTCCAGCCGACTTAATATCATATTCGAAAATAGTTTGTCCACGCGATGGCGCTTCTGATAATTTAACTGATCTTGGAATATGTGTAGTATAAGTAGACTCTTTAAAATATCTACGAACTTCTTGTTGTACTTCTAAACTTAAGTTAGTTGTAGCATTAAACATTGTTAGTAATACACCTTCAATTACAAGTTTACGATTAAATAGTCTTTGAACTAATCTAATAGTAGACAGTAATTGTGTTAATCCCTCTAATGCGTAATATTCACATTGAACAGGAATTAAAACCGAATCTGCTGCGGTAAATGCATTTGTGTTTAATAATCCTAGTGATGGTGGACAATCAATTAAGATAAAGTCATAATCATCACGGATTTCATTTAAACGATTCTTTAGAATTAACTCTTTACCAACTTTGTACTCAGACATTTCTAAGTCTGCCCCTGCAAGCTCAATAGTTGCGGGAACAATTGATAATGGAGGAATTGATAACTGTTTAACAGTATCTTTCGCTGGAATATCAGAAAATAATAAATCGTACGAAGACTTATTAACACCAATATTATATGCTCCAACCCCTTGGGTAGCATTTGCTTGTGGATCAAAGTCAACGATTAAAATTCTCTTTTTTAAATAAGCTAAAGCTGCGGCTAAGTTAACCGTCGTAGTTGTTTTACCTACTCCACCTTTTTGATTGGCAACTGCAATAATCTTTCCCATGAGTCATTCCTTCCTATTTTTTAATTGTAATAGACATTACAATTTCATCTTCTTTATCATCTTCAACTAAGATGGCTTCTAGTCCGATATCATTAATCATTTTAACGGCTTGTTTAACAGTATTAATCGCTAATAGATGATTCTTTGTAAATCCTTTAGCAACACCCTTTTTAACCGGTGGTTTAATTGTTTTAGAAACTTCTTTTTCAGTTTGACTAACTGTTAATTTACCTTCAACAATCTCATCTAAAATCTTAACTTGTTGTTCTTCATCTAATTTTAAGAGTGATCTTGCATGACGCTCAGTAATTTGACGAGTAATAACTGCATCTTGAACATCTTCCGATAAATTTAATAAACGTAATTTATTAGCAATCGTTGATTGTGATTTTCCAACACGCTTACCAAGTTCTGCTTGAGTTAATCCAAACTTCTCTTTTAATAAAACATAGGCACGCGCTTCTTCAATCGCTGTTAAGTCTTCCCGTTGAATATTTTCAACCAAAGCCATTTCACTTAACTCTAAAGCATTAACTTTTCTAACAATCGCTTCAACTTCAGTAACACCTGCTAAAATGCTGGCACGAAAACGACGCTCACCCGCGACAATTTCAAAACCATTTTCACTTTCAGTGACGACAATTGGTTGAATAAGTCCATTATTTTTAATCGACTGCGACAATTCAATAATCTTATCATCATCAAAAGCTAAACGCGGTTGATAACGATTTGGTTTAATTAAATCAATAGAAATACTTCTTATATCTTGCATACAATCCCCTTACAATGGTTTTTTCTTAATTTGTCCATAATTCCTTGGATATTTAAGTTTAGTTTTCTTAGTTTTCTCAATTAAAATTATCGACCTTAAAGCATCATCTAAATCAATTGTATAGATTTCTTTAACTAGGCAAGATAATTCTTTTAGAGCATTTTGACTTTCCTTTAATTCTTCCTCATACTTAGACCCTTTAAGTCCAATAAAATAGCCATTTACTTTAGCAAAAGGCACACATAATTCAAGTAATATCGGTAAATTCGCAACAGCACGGGCTGTTACAAAATCATATCTTACATTTGATTGCTTAATAAAATCTTCAGCTCTCTCTTCAACTATATTAACATTAATATCTAACTTTTTACATAAGACATTTAGAAACTTTACCCTTTTGTTGTTTGGTTCCAAAATCGTAACATCTAATTCTGGTAATAAGATTTTAAGTGGAATCGATGGAAAGCCAGCTCCCGCACCAACATCTAGCAATGAACCAGCTAGATCAATAAAAGTAGCGGGAATAATTGAGTCATAAAAATGCTTAATATAAATTTCATCTGTTTCAATTATTGCAGTTAAATTCATAACCTTATTATATTCTTGTAGTAGTTCACGATAGTCCTTAAACTGTTCTAACTGCTTATCAGAAAGTGTAATATTGTGTTTAACTAAACTCTCAATTAATCCTTTTGCTTCCATAAAAACTCCTTATCTTATTTTTTATCCTTCATAAAGAATGAAAGAATTGTCACATCCGATGGATTTACTCCAGCAATACGTGATGCTTGTCCTAATGTTTCTGGTTTGATTAGAGCTAACTTCTCACGACCTTCTTGAGATAAATGCTCAATTTCAGCATAATCTAATGTCGTAGGAATCTTAACCATTTCCATTTTTTTCAAACGCTCAGCTTCACGCTTAGCTTTTTTAATATAACCTTCATATTTAATTTCAATCTCATTAAATTTCGCAATTTCTAAATCAATATCGAAATCTAAGAATGGTGCAATAACTTCCGCCGTAATCGTTGGACGTTTTAATAAGTCATAAGCAGAAGTACGCTCATTTAAATTATTAAAGCCCATACCTAATAAGAACTCATTGATTGGATCTGATTGAACAAAAGTATTAGCTTTTAGTTTCTCTTCAATTTCTGCCATCACTTTCATTTTATTTTGATAATGAGCATATTGATCATCTTTAACCGTTCCAATATCATAACCATATTGCGTTAATCTTAAGTCCGCATTGTCATGACGTAAAAGTAAACGATATTCAGATCGAGAAGTTAGTAAACGGTAAGGTTCTTTTGTACCTTTAGTTACTAAGTCATCAATCATAACCCCAATATAAGCTTCATCACGACGTAAAATTAATGGATCTTTACCTAAGAATTTTAAACCAGCATTAATTCCAGCCATAATTCCTTGACCCGCTGCTTCTTCATAGCCCGATGTACCATTAATTTGACCAGCGAAGAATAAGTTATCAACACTCATTGACTCTAATGTTTTCTTTAATTGAATTGGATTAATTGCATCATATTCAATTGCATAACCATAAGCAGTAATTTCTGCATCTTCAAGTCCAACAACACTCTTAATCATTTCATCTTGAACTTCAGCTGGTAGTGATGTTGATAAACCTTGAACATAAACTGTATCCATCTCTAATGATTCTGGTTCAATAAATAATTGGTGGCGCTCTTTATCAGCAAAGCGAACAATCTTATCTTCAATTGAAGGACAGTATCTAGCACCTTCACCTGTTACAACTCCACCATACATTGCTGATGAGTCTAGATTAGCCTCAATAATTTCATGCGTATCTAAGTTTGTATAAGTTAAATAACAAGGTAATTGTGGAAGTTTAATATCTTCCTTAGTTGATTGCCATGAGAAGAATGAGTATTCTTCATCACCTGGTTGAATTTCAACACGATCATAGTGAACTGAGTTCGTTTTAATTCGCGCCACTGTACCAGTTTTTAGACGAATTAAATCCAACTTCTCCCCACTTAATGAGTTTGAAATTCCATCAGTTGTGGCTTGGTTATCAGAAGCAATATTTTCAACTTCATGACCAATCATAATTTTTGACGCTAAGAAAGTACCAGCCGTTAAGATTACCATTTTTGATTCTAAAATAGTACCGTCAGCTAGTTTAACTCCTTTAGCTTGGTTATTTTCAATAATTAAATTCTCAACTTGATCTTCAATTAATTCAATATTTTCATTAGCTAAAACTAATGCCTTCATATCACGAACATATTTAACCTTATCAATTTGGTTTCTTAATGCTCTAACACCAGGGCCTTTAGCCATATTTAACATTTTTATTTGTAGTGCATTTAAGTCGGCCATGCGACCCATAACTCCACCTAAAGCATCTACTTCTCTAACAACGATCCCCTTTGCTGGTCCACCAATTGATGGATTACATGGTAAAGTTGCCATTAAATCACTATTTAAAGTTATAAGAGTTACTTTAACTCCCATATTACTTGCGGCAAAAGCTGCTTCAATTCCAGCATGCCCTGCTCCTACTACTATTATATCGCGCATAAAATCACTCTCCTGAATTCGCTTGTCAAAAAATACAAAGACGCATTTGTCCCAAAGGACTACTTACTACTCATGTCCACAAATCAGCTCTTGACAGCTCATCAAAACCATATATCTTACACATACCATGATAGCTTAACTATCAAACGATAAAGGTAGTGGCATAATTTTATTAGTAAAACACACTAATTTATTACATTTCTTGATTACTTAGTATACCATAATTCACATATTTTATTATTTTTGAACTCTTTACTTACTCAATCAAAGAACCAGCTGGTAAGCTTGAAGATAATAACTCAATTTCTTTCTTATTTTTAGAAACTAAGATCATTCCTTCACTTATAACGCCACGTAATTTAATTGGTTTTAAGTTTCTAACCACAATTACATTTTTAGAAACTAAATCTTCTGGTTTACACCAAGAAGCAATCCCTGAAACAATCTGAACAACCCCAGTACCAACATCAACTTGTGAGATTAGTAAACGATCAGCGTCAGGATGAACTTTAGATTCTAAGACTGTCCCAACAACCATTTCAACATTAGTAAAGTCTTCAAATTCAATTAATTCTTTTTCAGTAATAACTGGATTAGTATCTGCTTCAATTTCTTCCATCTTTTTCACATGATCTAAACGAGCAAAGACAATTTTCACATCATCAACTACCTGATACTCAGCTTGCATTTGCACAACTTTAATTTGATCATAATCAACATCAGTAATATTTAATGCTGATAAGTAATATTCTGCTGACTCTGGAATTATTGGCAGTAACATAATTGTTGCTTTTGAAATAATATCTAATAAGTTATATAAAACTGCATTTAAGCGATCACTTTGTTCTTCATCTTTCGCTAAAGCCCAAGGTGTAGTTTCATCAATATACTTATTAGCTCTTCTTAATAACTCAATCACTTGAGAGATCGCTTCAGAAACTTTATACTCATCAAACTTAGCTTCATATTTACTAATTACTTGATCAGCAAAAGCATATAGTTCTTTATCTAAATCAGTCATACTTGCTGGTTTTGTAACCTTACCTGCTTTATATTGGTTTGTCATTGAGATTGTACGGTTAACTAAGTTTCCATAAACATTAGCTAAGTTAGTATTAATTTGATCAATCATTAAGTCATAAGTTAAGACTCCATCATGCGCAAAAGGAATTTCCTTAAGTACATAGAATCTTACTGGATCAACACCAAAGTATTTAGCTAATTGATCAGGGTAAACTGTATTACCACGTGACTTACTCATTTTACCATCACCCATTAATAACCAAGGGTGACCAAACATTTGCTTAGTTTGTGGTATATCTAAAGCCATTAATAAGATTGGCCAATAAATTGTATGGAATCTAACAATATCTTTTCCAATTAAAATTAAGTCAGCTGGCCAGTATTTTTTAAACTCTTCTGAATGATTTCCATCAGCCGAATAGCCAAGTCCAGTAATATAGTTACTTAAAGCATCAATCCAAACATAAATAACATGATTCTTATCAAATGGAACATCAATACCCCATTTAAATGAAGATCTAGATACTGATAGGTCTAAAAGTCCTGGTTTAATAAAGTTGTTTAACATTTCATTCTTACGTGATGCTGGAACAATAAAGTCTGGATAGTCAGCATAGTATTTTTCAAGATCTGCTTGATATTTCGATAGTTTAAAGAAATAAGTTTCTTCCTTAGTCTTAATAACATCACGACCACAATCTGGACACTTACCATCAACTAGTTGCGCATCAGTATAGAAAGATTCATCTGGTACACAATACCAACCTTCATATTCTCCCTTATAAATATCGCCTTGATCTAAAAGTTTTTGGAAGATATCTTGAACAGTCTTAACATGGTTTTCATCCGTTGTACGAACAAACTTATCGTAAGAAATGTTGAAGTCATCATAGATTTTTCTAATTGCAGCTGCATGGTTATCTACAAATTGCTTTGGAGAAATATTTTCCGCTATTGCATTTTCTTCAATCTTTTGTCCATGTTCGTCTGTTCCTGTTTGAAATAGGACATCAAAACCTCTTAAACGCTTATATCTAACAATCGCATCCGCTAATATTGTTTCATAAACATTCCCTATATGTGGCTTACCTGATGTATAAGCAATCGCAGTTGCCAAATAAAATTTTTCTTTACTCATTATTCTTTTCTCCTATCTCCATATTTTCTATTATAATCATACAACAAAAGTGCATTTTATTAAAGTTTCCCTGTTAAAACAATAGCAGAAACTCAGCTAATTATTTCATTTAAAAAGTTAGGTAAATCATGTACTAATAGTCATAATTTTCCCCAACTTATTTGTAAAGTCTAATTATTTATTATGCTTAGTTCTCAAAATCATTGTGGTAAATCTGATAAAGGTCATTTCGCTTAACCTTTGTATCTTTCGCAACAAACTTGATTGCTTCCGAACGACTCATTCCACCAGATATTTGATCATTAACCATTTGTACTAAGTCGACTGGTAAAAACTCTTCATCAACAATTTTCTTACCTTCAACGACAATAACAACTTCACCTTTAATCGTACTAAGGTTTTCAATGATAGCACTAATGTTACCACGAATAAACTCTTCATAGCGTTTAGTGATTTCCCGGGCAATAACAATTGAACGATTACCAAGGTAAGTTTCAAGTGCTTTGAGGGTTGCTTCAATACGGTGTGGTGCTTCATAGAAAATTAAAGTATCAGTTCGATCAGAAATAGATTCCAACTTAGCTTTAATCTCACTTTTCTTTAGTGGTAGAAAACCAACGAAAGAGAAAGCATCTGTCGCCAGACCTGATGCAACTAAGGCATTTAAGACCGCACTTGATCCAGATATCGGCACAACATTGAAGTCATTATGAATCGCTTTTGAAACTAAGGTATGACCTGGATCTGATATTAATGGATATCCAGCATCAGAAACTAAGGCAACATCCTTTCCACTCGCTAATAATTCAATGATTCCATCAGTTGAAGCATTCTCATTATGCTTATGATGAATAATCATCTTCGTGTCGATTTCAAAATGTTTTAGTAACTTTCCTGTGACACGCGTATCTTCAACCGCAATTATATCAACATTTTTTAAGACATCGATCGCTCTTGGACTCATTTCATTTAAGTTACCAATTGGTGTCGCTACAATATATAGCGTATTATTATCATTATTAAAATTTGAAACTCTTTTCATACTATCATCCTTACTGCATTTGTTTTTTAGGACATTTACATGTCTTATCTGCCATATTATTCATTTGGCGATTGTAGTCATAGAAAGCTTCATTAAAGTTTACAAATATAGTTTCTTCACGATTAACTAATTTAGCTTCCTCAGCTAGATAATTTAGTGAATTTACATGATATGATTGACCTTTATACATAACTTTCGTATTTACTGGTGGATATTCTTTACGCATCTCTTTATAATCATCATTTTCATAACGTAAACAGCACATAAACTTACCGCATAAGCCTGATAACTTAGAAACATTAATCGCTAAGTTTTGATTCTTAGCCATATTAATTGAAACCATATTAAATTCATTCATATAACGGGAACAGCATGTTTCCATTCCACAAGTTGCGAGTCCACTAATTAGTTTGGCTTTATCACGCTCACCAATTTGCTTAAGTTCAATCCGAACACTTAATTCTTTATTTAATATTTGCAGTAGTTCACGAAAATCAACGCGCTCTTCCGCAACATAAGTAATTAAGACCCGACTTAAGTCTAATGAATATTTAGCCGATAGGGGATTCATCTTTAATTTTAATTTTTTAATCGCACGCTTAGTTACTTCAATTGCCTTATCACCAAGTTCAAGTGATCGATCATAATTAGCGATATCACGACGACTAGCTTTACGAAAAATCGGTTTTAAAGTAAAATCACCCTCAATATCTCTGACAGGCTTTACATCCGCAATAACTTCAACTAACTCAAGTCCAACATCTGTTTCTACTACAGCATAATCACCATATTTTAAATCAATATTATCAACAGCAAAGAAATATTTTTTAGGGAAATCCTTAAAATTCACAGTTACAAAATTTTCATATGAAGTAGACATTACATTACCCTCCTGAAATTGAACATTAACTGATCCATAAGCAAAGGAACATTCACATTATTAACTAATTTAGCTTTTATCGCTAAAACTTCAGTCAATAATTCTAAATAATTATAATCATCTCTGAATTTATCACACATATTTGTGTATAATTCATCAACTTCTCTCCCTATTATAATATCATTAAAAAAGACAATTAGCATATCTAAAAACATATTTAAAGCCATATCTACTACTTCTTTATCCTTATTCTTCAGTAAGATATTTTGTAAAACATAGGAAGATTTATCCGGATCATAAGATAAAGTTTTAATAAATTTTGAAAAGACATCCTTAAATAGCAAATAAGCTTCTGCTTCTAAAAATTCATCACTATCTAAATACTTACTCACAACTTGACTAAAATAATGTGCTTCACGCGCTGAGATATCTAAATCATTCATTAGTGATAAAGCTGAATCACCAGCTAGCAGCTTAAATTCTAACTCGGTACAACGCGACATTATCGTCGGTAATATCGAAGTCACCTCATCAGATATTAATATCCCTAAAACATCATTACTTGGCTCCTCTAAAAACTTTAATAGTGAGTTGGCAGCGGACACAGTCATATTATGCGCATCCTTAACAATAAATATCTTTGCTGAGGATTTCTCAAAAGCCGTCATTGAAAACTGGCTCTGAAGTTCAAGAACATCCTCTTTCTTAATGATACTTTTACTACCATCAATAATAATTACATCTGAGTAAGTATTATTTTTTACTCTTAAGCAATCATCACAGACTTCGCAGGCCCACATGCCCTTAGTACAAACTAAAGATTGTGCCAGTAAATAAGCTGTCTCAGTTTGAAGAGATCCCTTAATGCCTGACAACATATAAGCATGCGCCAGTTTATTATTAACTAAAGAATTATTTAAAATTGTATAGACAACCGGTTGATTATTTTTTAAGCGCTCAAGATTAAGCATTTGCCATAACCTGAATAATTACCTCAACTGCTTCATCAACGATTGCTTCAATAGATTTTTCCGCATCAATCACAACCATACGGTCCTTATATTTATTTAAGACTAACTGATAACCTTCATAAACACGATTATGGAAATCAATAGACTCTAAATCAAGACGGTCTTTAAAAGAACGACCTTCAATACGATTTAGTCCTTCTTGCGCCGAAATATCCAGGAATAAAGTCACATCAGGAAATCTACCTTCAATCGCGAACTCATTAATATGTAATACTTCTTCAACCCCAATATTTCTTGCGAAACCTTGGTAAGCTAAAGAAGAGTCAATAAAACGATCACAGATAACAATTTTATTGGCATTGATTGCCGGAATGATTTTCTCAACTAAATGTTGACGACGACTCGCTGCATATAATAGGGCTTCCGTACGAGTATCCATATTAACGTTTTTCACATCTAAAATAATGTCACGAATTGATTCTGAAATCCCAATTCCACCTGGTTCTCTTGTATATAAAGCATCATAGCCAAGTTGACTTAATTTTTCGTAAACTAGCTTAGATATTGTTGTTTTTCCACTTCCATCCGGTCCTTCGAATGTAATAAATAATCCTTTTGTTTGCATATAATCACCTTAATCAATTATAGCATATTAGTTGCCTTATTTAAGAGGAAATCGAGACTAGATTATATTGCTTATTTCACTGATTTATTAGCCTTTTAGCTAAAATATATGTAATTTATTTCCTGTAAGTTATTTTTTTAACTTATAGAGTAAAATATTCCTGTCTCTTATCTATGCTATAATTACTATACTGCGAAAGGATGTATATAATGGATAGAAATATGAAAAAATCAATATTAATTAGAGTCGTATTAGTTTTAGCCTTAGTTGGTGCATACTTATTCGTATCTAATCTAAATAAACCAAGTGGTAATCAAGGAAATAAAACAGTAACACTTGAAATTTTCAATATTGATGAAGAAAATGTTTTTAAAGAAGAACTAAAAACAAATGCAGAAACTTTAGGAGAATTAATTGACGAACTTAATGAAAATAAAGCAAAATTTAATTTATCAGGTGATAAGGATTCTGAGTTTGGTCGCTATATTGAAAGTATTGAAGATGTTGATAATGGATCAGGATTTTGGGTTTATGAATCAGAAAATAATAAAATGTGTTTAGCTGAGGCCTTCTGCCCTGGTATTGATGCATTAGTTATTGACGATAAAGACCAATTTAACTTTATTATCACAAAACCATAAAATGCGAAGCCGATTAATTCAAACTGCCTTCTTAAGTGCACTCTTAATCGTTTCGAAAGAGCTACTTAGTGTTTTACCAAATGTCGAAATTGTGACGCTACTAATTATGGCCTACACTTATGTTGTGGGCGTTAGGGGATCAATCTATATTGCAATAATATTTACCCTAATCCAAGCCTTTATTTATCCACCACATTTGTGGATATTAACATACTTTATTATCTGGCCATTATTAGTCATAATCAGTGGATTACTTAAAAAAGTTAATGCAAGTAATCTCTCATTAGCAATCGCAGCCGCAATCTTCGGATTATCATTTGGAGCCGTGGACTCATTAGTAAATATACTAATTTATGGACCACAAACCTTTTATGCCATGTGGCTAAGAGGATTACCATGGGATATAATCCATGCGATCTCAAACTACTTAACCGTGCTTATTTTATTTAAGCCAATCAAGAATAGTTTAGAGAAAATTATTAATTAAGAAAGGAATTAAACTATGTACTCACAAACATCAATAGACAATTTAAATAAAGATTTACGAGAACATTTCCCACATTTAGCTGAAGTAAAAGCTGATTACAAATTAACTTATGAAGGGGTAAGCCGTCTGGTTATGCTTGATCGTTATGCACAAAAAGACTTAGACTTAAAAACTTTAAAAGTGGATGATATCGTATTAACAGTAATTAGAGAAGATCCTAAATATCCAGCACGTGGAGTTGGAAGAGTTATTGAAATTAACGAAGATGAAGAGAAAGTTACATTATTAATTGATAGCGAGTTTAGAGCTACACTTGATGATAAAACTGAATCAGAAACAGGTATTGTTATTCGTGAAATCAAAGAAATCGATAAACCACTAGAATTATACTTTGAACAAGTCGCAGCACGTGTTGGTAAAGCTTTAGCACAAGTTGAAGTTAGCCAAACTGATAAAGACAAATACGCTGAATTATTTGCTGAGCAAATTGCAGAACTTAATACAATTCCAGCCGGACGTGTATTATACGGAGCTGGTTCAGAATCAGAAGTAACTTACTTCAACTGTTTCGTTATGCCATTTATCGAAGATAGCCGTGGCGGAATTGCTGATCACCGTAAAGAAGTAATGGAAATTATGTCACGTGGAGGCGGTGTTGGAACTAACGGATCAACACTAAGACCAAAATCATCACCGGCTAAAAGCGTTGGTGGTAAATCATCTGGTGCTGTATCATGGTTAAATGATATTGCTAACCTAACTCACTTAGTTGAACAAGGTGGATCACGCCGTGGTGCCCAAATGATTATGATGGCAGACTGGCATCCAGATATTATAGAATTCATTATTTCAAAAATGCAAAATCCAAAAGTATTAAAATGGTTAGGTGATAATTCACCAGATGAAGAAATAAGAATTCAAGCAAACAAAAAACTTAAATTTATTCCTTTAACACAAACTGAGTACAATATTTATGATTCATTAGTTAAGAGTGATGCTGATGAAGATATTAAAGAATATGCTAAAGATAAATTACTTGATGGTGGAATCCTTGATGTTAATGATCCAGAATTCTTATCAGGAGCAAACATCTCAGTAACTATTACAGATGACTTCATGGAAGCTGTGGCAAATAACTCTGAATTTGAACTTCGTTATCCAGATCTAGAAAACTATAATGATGAACAAAAAACTTATTATGATAATCACTGGCATGAAATTGGTGACGTTAGAGAATGGGAAAGTTTAGGCTACCCTGTAAAAGTTCATCGTACAATTAACGCTAAAGACTTATGGGATTTAATTTCATTCTGTGCAACATACTCTGCAGAACCAGGAATCTTCTTTATCGATAATGCTAACAAGATGACTAACGCTACATCATACGGTCAAAAAGTTGTAGCAACAAATCCATGTGGTGAACAACCGCTAGCACCATACTCAGTATGTAACCTAGCTGCAGTTAACTTAGCTAACTTTGTTAATAAGGAAACGGGAGAAATCCTTCACGATGAACTCGCAAACACAGTTGCACTACAAGTTAGAATGCAAGATAACGTTATTGATTCAACACCATACTTCCTAGAAGCTAATAAGAAACAAGCATTAGGCGAAAGAAGAGTTGGACTTGGAGTAATGGGACTACATGACATGTTGATTTGGTCAAAAGTTCGTTACGGTTCAAAAGAATCAATCGATATTATTAATGATGTCTTTAAAATAATCGCAGAAGCAGCATACTCAGCATCTGTCGATATCGCAATTGATAAAGGTTCATTCCCATTCTTAGAAAACAACGAAGACTTCTTAGAAACAGGATTTACTCAACACTTGAGTGAAGGATTAAGAGCTCGTATTAAAGAACACGGAATTAGAAACTCACATCTATTAACAATTGCTCCAACAGGATCAACCGGCACAATGGTAGGTGTCTCAACTGGACTTGAGCCATACTTCTCATTCTCATACTTCAGATCTGGACGTTTAGGTAAGTTCATTGAAGTTAATGCAGCAATCGTTGAAGAATGGTTAGAATTAAACCCAGAATACCGTGGTAAAGAATTACCAGACTACTTCGTTTCAGCAATGGAATTATCTCCAGAAGAACATGCGGACGTGCAAACAACGATTCAATATTGGATCGATTCATCGATTTCAAAAACAGTTAATGCTCCACGTGGTTTCTCAGTTGAAGAAGTTCAAAAGATTTATGAAAGACTATATAAAGATGGTGCTAAGGGTGGAACTGTTTACGTTGATGGTTCAAGAGACTCACAAGTACTAAGCTTAAGTAAAGAAGAAAATGACTGGGATCAATTGGACTTAGTTAAAGACTTTGGCGCTTCAGTTGCTGAAGTACAAGAGCCAGCAAAACAAACTGATTTAAGATCGGATCGTCTTGATCGTGAGATCGGTGTTGAAGTTGGAAACCTATGTCCAATCTGTCTTGAAGGACAAGTTGAAGACCTCGGCGGCTGTAATACATGTACTAACTGTAATGCCCAATTAAAGTGTGATATTTAAAAAGAACCTTCGGGTTCTTTTTTCTTACTTTAAGTGTATTAAAACTTACTTTTTCACCCAACTACAATATAATATAGGTAGATATGTAACTTATAGAGTGAAAGAGAGTGGTATATTAAGGGAATCTTCAAAGTGTACAAGAGAAAGCATACTGATTTACCAGTTTGGGAGTCTGTTCCATTTTATAGTGTTATATTATTAGAAAATAGTGATTTTGATAAAAACGAGTTAATTAAGAATCTTGTTGCCGATTGAAACTTATCAATCCATGATGAGAGCGATGATAAAGATTTCTTAATGTTTAGAAAAATCGGATGGTTGTATCAGTAAAACTAGTCGCTGAACCATTTGATCAAACAACCATTGAAAATTACGCTAGTACCAATTTCTTTTGGGAAGATGCCATGGATGTTGCAGTTAACCATAAAGTCTAGCTGGCGGTTGTTGTATTACCGACTGATAAAGGTGCTGTTGATGCAAGTATTCTCGATTCTCAAGTTAATGCTTCGACACTATCACTTGATAATGCAATCGGAATTTCAGTTGTTGGAACAGTTTATGATCCAATCTTCTATCGTGATGCCGCTTATCGAATTAAAGAAAATGTCTATCCGGTCTTAACGCAGGCTTATATTCGTGTTTATTATAATGAACGTGATGAACTATCTGCTTATACTTATGGATTAGATCACTTTGGTAAGTTAGAAATTGAAGTAATCGATTCAGTTCTTGATCCAATGGAACTATTTAATGCGATTAGAGATATATTTACCGAACTAATTACCCTTGGTGTTAACTTCTCTGAAGGTGAGCGCGTTGATTTAGTCGATGGTCGAATTATTCAAGCTAATATTTCACCATCACCAATCTTTGGTCACAATACAACTAAAATAAAATATTTAAACTAAAAACATCCTCGCGGATGTTTTTAATTTGTTTATTATCTATGCTTCACAGTTTACGCAAAGTTTATCTTTTGAGAACTGTTGTGCAGCATTTGTTGAGTGTTGGTAATATAATGATTTAATATTATTTTGCCATGCAAATAAGTATAACTCATTAATTTCTTTTGCTGACATTGATGGATTAACCATAATGTTTAATGATTGTGATTGATCTAGGAATTGTTGTCTTGTTGACGCTTGGTCTAAGATAACATATTGATCGATTTCACTAAATGTTTTAAATACTTCTTTTTCATGATCAGTTAAGAAATCAAGGTGTTGGACAGATCCATCATTATCACGGATATTGTTCCAAACATCACGTGTATTTTTTCCACGTTCTTCTAGAATTTCTTCTAAGTAGACGTTTCTAATTGTAATTTTAGTTTTTGCAACGTCTTTAACATAGTTGTTTGACCAGATTGGTTCAATTGACTGTGATACTTGACCAAGAATAAATGATGATGAAGTAGTTGGAGCAATTGCTGTTAATGTTGTATTTCTACGACCATATCCTTTTAATACTTTTGGCTCACCTAATAATTCTGCTAAGTCTTTCGATGCAGCATGTGCACGATTTTGAATAGTTCTAAATACTTCAGCGTTAATTTTAAATGCGTCCATTGATTCAAATGGAATCATTTTAGATTGTAGGTATGAGTGCCATCCAAGTGCGCCTAAACCTAATGCACGGTTATCAACTGCAAATTGGTATGCTTTTTCCATAAAGTAGAATGCTAAGTTATCTTCTTTATCAGCCGAGTCTCTTAGTGCTTCTAATTTAGTAATGAAATCACTCATAACAGCATCTAGGAAGTAAACCATTGTTTCTACTGCATCAGTATCTTTCCATTTATCATAGTGGAGAATATTCATTGATGATAAGTTACATACAAATGACCATTCTTCGTTATCTGGAAGAGCAATTTCTGAACATAAGTTTGAGTGCGTAATTTCTAATCCTTTGTCTTTATAGACATCAACTGTATTGTTGTTTACTGTGTCTTTAAAGAAGATATATGGATAGCCAATTTCTACTCTTCTTTGAATGATTTTAGCCCAGATAGCACGTTTCTCAGCGTCTCCAGCAACCATTGCTTTCATCCAATCGTTCGTTACTGTAACACCATGTGTTAATTCTTGAATTGGATCTCCCTCAGTACCGATGTTTAAGAATTCTTCAATATCTGGGTGTTCAACTGGTAAGTATGGTGCAAAACGTCCACGTCTTGTTGAACCTTGTGAGACAACGTCAATAATTGTTTCAAATAATTTCATAAAGTGAACTGAACCTGATGAGATTCCGTTATCTTTAATCGCAGCACCACGTGGTCTTAAGTGACCGAAGTAGCCTGAAGTACCGCCACCAAATTTACTCATCATTCCAACTTCTGATTGTGTATATAAGATTCCACCCATATGGTCTGGAAGATTTGATCCAAAGCATGAGATTGGAAGTCCCTTGTCAATTCCAAAGTTAGACCAAATTGGTGATGACAATGAATAGTATCCTTCTGACATATAGCCATAGAACTTATCGCCAAAACCTTCAATTCCTAAGATTTCTTCTGCTTTATCTGCAATAAATCTAACACGACCTTCAGCCGTAACACCTTCAGTTAAATAACCTCTTGATAAGAATAATTTACTATGTTCGTTTAACCATTTCATTTTATCTATCTCCTCTAATTAAAATAAGTCGTCTCCAGTAATACTTTGTGTTCTCTTACTATAGTTAATTGATCTTTTTACAAAGAAGTCAACGTGTTTTGTTGCGACAACTTCATCATCAAACCAATCTGTTTGCTCAACAATTGAATCATCGACATCAAAGATACGGGCATATCCAATATCTTCTAATGAATTATTCAATCTGTTTTTCACAAACTCTTTTACTACTTGAACTGGTAAGAAATCTAGTTCTCCTTGTTCAAAGATCCAATCAATAACTACTTCTTCTGATGCATATGCTTCTTGAGCTGCAGCTAAGACTGTTTTTTCTAAATCTTCATCAAACCATTCAGGATGTTCATCACGAATAATATTGATTAATTCAATTCCAAATAAACCATGGATTTGCTCTTCTTTTGAAGTAGCTTCAATCGCATTTGACATTCCCTTAAAGATATTTTTATATTTATTAAATGACATTATAATTAAGAATTGTGAGAATAATGAAACATGTTCAATAAATAATGAGAATAATAATATTGATAATGTGTAGTCACGATTATCTTCTGTACGTGCCAGAATTGCTGATTGATTTAAGTAGTTAACTCTTTGCATTAATTCTGGAATATCTTTTATTCTTTCAAACTCACTATTTAAGCCTAAGATTTCTAATAAGTGAGCATAAGCATCTTGGTGTCTTACTTCTGATTCAGCAAAAGTAAATCCAACTGAGCCAACTTCTGGTTTAGGGATACGTTTATACAAGTCGCCCCAGAATGTTTTAACCGCAACTTCAACTTGCGCAATTGCTAACATCGCATTTTTAATCGCATTACGCTCTGATTCAGAAACGTTTACTTTAAAGTCTTGAATATCTGAAGTATAGTTAAATTCAGTATGTAGCCAGTATGAGTGTTGAATAGCTTCTTTATATTCAGCTAATTCAGGATATTCATATGGTTTTAAGTTTAATCTAAACTTAAATAAATCTGGTTTACGTGCTAAAGTACGCTCAGCACGGTATAAAATATAAGCTTTTGCTGTTAATTTAAATTCAGACTCTAGTAAGACTAACTCAACTAGATCTTGAACACCTTCAACAGTAAGTTCTTGATTATTTTCTTTACTTATTTTTTCTAAAACATCATTTGTTAATAGCTCAGCACGTGCAAGGTCAAATTCTCCGGTTTGCTTACCTGCTAATCCGATTGCTTTAGTAATTTTCGATGGAATAAACTCTGTAATTGCACCATTACGCTTAATAATAGTTTTATTTAAATTACTTGTCATCTAATAAACACTCCCCTTTTTTCAAATCACTAATGATAGTTTATATTAGTTCAATTAAGCATTCAATCTTAAGACACTTTATTTTCAAGTTACTTAATTCACAAACTATTGCTTCTTTTCTACAATCTTTTAAACTTTTTATAGAAGATATTTATTGCTTGCTCAATCGTATTTTTAACTGATCATTAAGGAGATTTTCATTTGCTAAAGTGAAATAAAGACTAGTTAAATAGTTCTTCCAATTCATTTTAAAGAAGTTTAACTCATCAATATATTCATTTTGCTTTTCGATAAAAGTTATTAAATCTTCATTAGCTATTTTATTAGATTTAATTAAATTTAATGTAGCTCGCGCAAATCTACCTTCTTCACTATAAAGTAAGCCTTCCTTAGTAATTAAAACATGTTGAAGGATCTCTAAAAAGACTTTAACTTCATTATCAGTAAAGAAGTCAGACATCGTGCAGGCACCAATTAAATCAGCTCCATGGGCAAAAGCATGTGACCAGCCCTAACTGGATCTTTCCCGCTTTGATCTTGTTCAACAAAGAGATATTCCATACAC